>CAIYYV010000082.1 GCA_903930425.1 Akkermansiaceae bacterium
GATTCCACTCCTCGGAATTGCCGTGCATGCCACCCAACTCGACTTCAAACATGCGCAACACCCACTCGCGGACCTGCTCCAAACCGGCATCCAAATACACCGCCCCAATGAGCGCCTCAAAGGCGTCCGCCAAAGTCGATAGACGACGGCGCCCGCCGGTGCCCTCCTCGCCTTTGCCTAACAGAACATCATCACCCAATTGGATCGCCACCGCAAAGCGGGCAAGCGCCCGCCGGGAAACCACGCGGGCACGCAGCTTGGTCAACTGCCCTTCGGTAAAGTCCCCAAATCGCTTGAACAACTCGTCAGTGATGATCAATTGCAGCACCGCATCCCCGAGAAACTCAAGCCGCTGATTGTCGCAATGCGGTCGTTGCGACTCGTAGGCGAGACTCGGATGCGTCAAGGCCTCCGCGAGCAGCAGGGGATTGCGAAACTGATAGTGAATCCGGCTTTCCAGCGGGTGCATCGGTCGATTGGCTGTGATTCCTCCCTCCCCACCCGGGTTTCTCAGGAAACCCCAACAGGAAAGATGGGGTGATCGACGGGACTCGAACCCGCAACAACCAGAATCACAATCTGGGGCTCTACCATTGAACTACGACCACCATTTGACGGCGAGCGGCAGGCGTATGCCATGCCCGCCGGTTTGCAAAGGTTAAAATCACCTGCCTGATGAAGGCCCTTCCGCCGAAATCCCGCAAATCGCATGCCTTGCGCCGTTTTTCTGGGCTTGGCAGAATACTCGCACCAGTCATTCTTGCTGCGGTTCCAACCCATGACTCCCCTCCTCCACCGTCTTGCCCCGATTGGGTTGGCCGCCATGCTTTGCCAGTGCGGGGCACCCCAACCGCCACAGTGCCGGTATGTGCCGCTGACTTCACGCAGGCCTGCCGCTCCATTGATGGCCGAGGCCCGACACGATTGGGCCATCCTCGCGGATCCCTCGCGCAGCCCACAGTGGCCCGCCGCACGCACCCGCTACAATGCCGCCATCGCCACATTATTCGACCAACTCCGCTGTGGCCCCGGCACTTGGGACACGCGCGCGGCTGCCCTCGGCACCCGCATCTCCACTTCCCAATCGCACGACGCGGATCCTCGCACACTGGACGCCCTGTTTCCCGCATCGCGAGTCAACACCCGCGCGGTCCATACCCACCAAGTCACCGAAGGCGTCGGCGTCCCCTTGGTCGGTTGGAAAAAATCCACTCCAGTCGGCAGTCCGCGCGAACACTTCCTGCTCCCTAACGGACAACCCGGCATCCTCACCGCCACCCTCGCATTCGACCCTCCGATATCCCCCGCCTGGCACTTCACCTACCGCTGGCTCCACGAAGACCAGCTCATCGGCACCACCCCCCACCGGCTCGCCGCGGATTGGACCGCCCCCAACGCGTTCTTCTGGCACATGTGCGAACTCGACAACCTGAAAATCCAAAATGTCATCCGCCCGGAACGCTACATGCAGGAAACCGCCCTCTATTTCGTCCAGCCCTACGACCCCCTAAAAATCCCGCTCGTCTTCGTCCATGGCCTGGTGTCCAGCCCGGATGCTTTTAAAAACATGATCAACGAACTCGCGCCCGAACCGTGGTTCCGACAACACTATCAGATCTGGCTCTATAACTATCCCACCGGCAACCCGTGGCTCTACAGCAGTTTGAAATTCCGTGAAGTCATGCGCGCAGCCTGCGACTACGCCCGCACTCATGGCAACGACCGCAACCTCAAGCGCATGGTCGTCGTCGGCCACTCGATGGGCGGCCTCCTCGCGCGCTCCAGCGTCACCGATCCCAAGACCGTGTTCTACAACTCGCTAGTCCAAGCTCCTGTCAATGCGCGACAGGCCCCCAGCACCGCCAGCTCACTCGTCCATGACACCACCCTCTATCAGCCTCTAACAGAACCCCGGCGCGTCGTCTTCCTCGCAGTCCCCCACCGCGGCAGCCCGGCCGCCAATTTGCGCATCAGCCAATGGATTTCCCGCCTCATCCGGCTCCCGAAAACCCTCACCGTCGATCTGCTCAGCACCACCCTGCTCGCCGTAGGCGATGTCATCCAGGGCCAAAATCCCGCATCACGCCTGCCCACTTCCATCAGCAGCCTCGCACCTAACAGCAAAGCCAACATCGCGCTCAACAAACTGCCCCTTCCCACCCGAGTCACCTTCCACTCCATCATCGGCGACCGCGGAAAAGGCGGCACCCCTCACAGCAGCGACGGCTTCGTCCCTTACGAATCCTCCCATGTCACCCCGGTTGCGTCCGAACTCATCGTCCCGTCTAACCACGGCGTCCCTAACAACCCCGAGGCCGCCCGTGAACTCAAACGCATCCTCAAACTCCACCTCAAGGAAAGCACGCAATCTTAATTCCAATATCCAAATCAACTGTCAGATTGCCTGCGCCAAACCTCTTCTCTTCCTCTTTGTTTGAAATTTCAATTTTCCGCTCCCATGTCACCCGAACAACAACTCGCCCACCTGACTTCCGGCACCGCCAAGGTTCTCTCCGAAAAGGAATTGTTAGATAAACTCCGCCTCGACCGCCCGCTGCGGATCAAGCTCGGGGTGGACCCCACCGCGCCGGACATCCATTTCGGGCACACTGTGGCCTTGGAAAAACTCCGCCAATTCCAGTTGCTCGGCCACCAGGCGGTGCTTCTCATTGGTGATTTCACCGCGACTGTCGGGGATCCGTCCGGTCGGTCGGCCACCCGCCCGCCACTCACCCGCGACGAGGTGCTCATCAACGCCGCGACCTACACCGATCAGGCATTCAAAATCCTCGATAAAGCAAACACCGAGATTGTGTATAACGGCGATTGGTTCCGCAAAATGAGTTATGAGGAAATCCTCAAACTGAACTCCCGTGTCACCTTGCAACAAATGCTCCAACGCGAGGACTTCCGTAACCGCCTCGACGTCGGCCAGGAAATCCGCCTCCACGAACTCCAATACCCGATCATGCAAGGCTGGGACTCCGTGGAAATCCGCGCCGATGTCGAACTCGGCGGCACCGACCAACTCTTCAATATCCTCGTCGGCCGCGACCTTCAAAAGGAAGAGGGCCAAGCCCAACAAGTCGTCATGGTCATGCCGCTGCTGGAAGGTCTCGACGGCGTGAGAAAGATGTCCAAATCCTACGGGAATTACATCGGCGTTTCCGACCCACCCCAGGAAATGTTTGGCAAACTCATGAGTGTTTCCGATGAACTCATGGACCGGTATTACCTCTTGCTGTTAGGTGAATCCCGCGATCCGTCCGGCCACCCAATGGATGCCAAAAAGTCACTCGCTGAAAAACTCACCGCCCGCTATCACGGCGCACCCGCCGGCACTGCCGCCCGCTCCGATTGGGACACCCGGTTCTCGAAAAAAGACCTGCAAGCCGCGGAACTCCCTGAAATCACATGCGCCGAGCTGCCCGCCAGCCTCACCGTGCTCAGCCTCAGCTCCCATGCCTTTAAAACCGCCTTCAATGTCGACAAATCCAACGGCGAAATCAAAAAACAATTCGTCACCACCGGCTCGGTCCAACTCAATGGCAATAAACTCACCGACCCGAATGCGCCCGTGTCTCCGCAAGCCGGGGACATCCTCAAGCTCTCGAAAAAACACGCGGTGCGCTTTGTCTAACGTGATTGACTCAGATCGGGGCGATCTAACAAATACATTCGTTCAGGATGTTTTCTAACAACTCCTGACGGCCGGAGGCAATGACAGGCTCGGGACGGCTGGCGACATAGTCGGCCAACTCCGCAAAATCGGCCGTGCGGTTTTCCACGCGTTGGCCGATACCGCTGTCCCATGAGGCATAACGGTCACTGACAAAGTTCGCGAGACGACCGTCGGCACGGACGGCGGCGGCAATCTTGAGGCCGCGGGCAAACGCGTCCATCCCGCCGATGTGGGCGTAGAACAAGTCGAGCGGCTCATGGGATTCCCGGCGGCGCTTGGCGTCGAAATTGAGCCCACCCGTGCTGAAACCACCCATTTCAAGAACCTTGAGCATCACCTTCGCGGTGCCGTAAAGATCCGTCGGAAATTGGTCGGTGTCCCAACCTAACAACATGTCACCCTGGTTGGCGTCAATCGAACCAAGCGCGCCGGCATTGATGGCGACCGTGAGCTCGTGCTCCATCGTGTGGCCAGCGAGAGTGGCGTGGTTCGTCTCAATGTTGAGTTTGAAGTCGCCTAACAAATCATATTCGCGGAGGAAGTTGAGACAGGCGGCGGCATCGGAATCGTATTGATGGGTGGATGGCTCGCGCGGTTTTGGCTCGATATAAAACTGGCCGGTGAAACCGATGGCACGCTTGTAGTCGACGGCCAAATGAAGGAGCGAAGCCAGGTGATCGAGCTCGCGCTTCATGTGGGTGTTGAGCAGCGAGGCATAACCCTCACGGCCACCCCAAAACACATAACCCAAACCGCCGAGCTCATGCGTGGCATCCATGGCCGCTTTCACTTGCGCTGCCCCATACGCAAACACGTCCGCATCGGGCGAAGTGCCGGCTCCCTGCGAGTATCGCGGATGACCAAACAAACACGCGGTGCCCCACAAAAGTTTTTTCCCGGACGCCTGTTGGAGCTGGCCGAGGTGAGACGTCACCTCCTGAAGCGCAGCCGTGGATTTCTTGTAATCATTGAGCTCCGGCGCGACATCGCGGTCATGGAAACACCAGAAATCAATGCCAAGCTTCCCAAGAAATTCAAAAAACACATCGGCCCGACGCTTTGCGTTAGAAACCGAGTCCGAATAGTCCTCCCATGGCATCACCGCAGTGGGGGCCCCAAAAGGATCGCCCAAACCATTGCGCATCACATGCCAATACGCGGCGGCAAAGCGCAGGTGGTCATGCATCGATTTGCCCTCAACGAACTCATTGGGGTTGTAGTGCTTGAAGGCGAGCGGGTTCTTGGAGGCGGCCCCTTCGTAGGGAATATTGGGAATTTCAGGAAAAAAGGACATGGCGGAAACGACGATGAATTCCCCCGTCGAAGATGAAAGCCTAAAATTTCAGTGGATTTTTCCGGCGGATTTTTCCCGCCGTTTTTCGCTAGCGTCATCCGCGGCTTTACGCTGAGCTCGCATCATGAGAACTCCTCGTTGGCAGGTGGGTTTTTTGACCACCCTTTTGTTCACTGGCATCGCAGTCGCCCCGGCTTCCGCGCAACTCCCGACGAACGACCCGCCCTGGCTCGGATACTTCGCCGTGTCTTCTAACAGACACTACGAGTTCAGTTTGACCACCCATGGAAAAATCATGCTGACACCGGTCCGGGAAAACCAAAAACCGGTTTGGGACACGCTCGCGATTCCCATTGCGATCGTGGTCGAGGAATCCCGTCCCGACGGAAAAACCAGCACCAAACTCATCCAGCCCACCACACTCAAATCGTCCGACCATGCCACCACCGCCCTCGAAAAAACCACCATCCACGGCCAAGTCACCGGCTGCGCGGTTTTTGAAGTAAGCCTCGAACAAAACCGCGGCGTCATCTCCATCGGCGGACGCCTGATCAATCCCGGAACACTCAAACAAAACCCGTTGAAGTTTTCGATCCGGGTGAAATTCCCCCCCTTCTATTCCTCCACAAAAAAAACGAATAAAGATCGCGCAAAAATCTTCGAGAAAAAAATCAGCGACGACCGGATCGACGTCACGTGGATCGACGGAAAAGGCAAACGCCAAAAGTTCGGCCAAGCCATTGACGCCGCCTCCAAGGATCTCAACGGCCCCGGCATCGCCGCGGTCCAAATCGAAAGCAGCGCGTATCCTGGCAGAAAATTCCAATTCACCGCCTCACCTCATTCCTCGATGACCCTTTCTAACGAAAAAAACACGCCGCTTCATAAGGGCTTTTCCATCCTTTGGACCTCCTCCCCCGCCAAGGACCCTGAAGGCAAAGCCCGACTCAGCTTCGAAGTGAAGTGAACCACCCCCCGAAAAACTCCTCTCAACGCGAGCCGCCGTGGAAAACCGGTTAGGACACATTTTTGTTCGGGCGAACATCTTTTTCCTTGCGTTGCCGGCTCTGGCGATTACCAATCCCCACATCACCACCCCACAGCACCATGGCCGCCAAAGCAACACCCGAAGAATCCGCCTCTGAAAAACTCCAAGAAGCCCGCAAACGCAACCTGGATCTCGCCATCTCACATATCCAAAAAGAATTTGGGGAGGGTGCCATCCTCCGCCTCGGGGATGACCGCTGCGTCGATGTCGAGGTCATTCCCACCGGCAACCTGCTCATTGACCGCGCACTCGGCGTCGGCGGGTTCCCCCGTGGCCGCATCATCGAAGTCTTCGGCCCTGAATCATCCGGTAAAACCACCCTCACCCTCACCGTCATCGCCCAAGCCCAAAAACGCGGCGGATTGGCCGCCTTCATCGATGTCGAGCACGCGCTCGACCCACAATACGCCCGCAAACTTGGGGTCAACTTGGATGATCTGTTAGTTTCTCAACCATCCTCCGGCGAGGAAGCCTTGCAAATCTGTGAGGCCCTCGTCCGCTCGAACGCGATCGATGTGATCGTGCTCGACTCGGTCGCCGCCCTCGTCACCAAGCAGGAACTCGACGGGGAGATCGGGGATACCACGGTAGGTGCCCAAGCCCGCTTGATGAGTGCCGCCATGCGCAAACTCACCGCGCTCATCTCCAAAGCCCGGACGGTCTGCATCTTCACCAACCAAATCCGCGAAAAAATCGGCGTCATGTTCGGCAACCCGGAAACCACCCCCGGCGGCCGCGCCCTCAAATTCTACGCCTCCGTCCGCGTGGATATCCGCCGCATCGGCCAAATCAAAGCCACCGATGGCACCGTCACCGGCAATCGCACCAAAGTGAAAATCGTGAAAAACAAAGTCGCTGCGCCCTTCACTGAAGCCGAGTTCGATATCATGTATGCTGAGGGAATTTCCTCCACCGGATCATTGCTCGATCTCGCCTTGGAAATGGAAATTGTCCAAAAACGCGGCTCATGGTTTTCCTACAACGGCACCCAACTCGCCCAAGGTCGCGACGCCGCCAAGGAACTGATCAAATCCGACGCCGCCCTCTACGCGGACCTCGAAACCAAAGTCAAAGCAGGCCTCGAGGCCAAAAAGAAAAAAAACCCGTAAAATCCCTCAAACTTCCTGAAATCAAAGGAAAACCATTCAATCCGTGAACCTATAGGCTCGGAAAAAAATCCCGCGCTCCTCTGCCGAGCCCCGTCTCGCGCCCCGCTCCCCGCCCCAAAACATTTCATCTCCATCCTTTCTCTCTTTACTTCGGGCGCGGGAGATTCTCTCTTGGCGTCGATGCTTCAATCCGGTTCATGGTCGATTCTGTCGTGGTTCTTTTTTCTCGTGCCACTCGCCGCTCAGGACACTCAGGTTTTACCTGATGCGGGCCCTCCACCCGCCGTCGATACCATCACTCCTGTACCTCCCCCAAGCATCTCTTTCGGCTCTCAGGGCACCATGGAAACGGCGCTGCCAAAAGAACTCAAAATCAACAACCAGGGCGGCACCATCGAGGGCAACATCGAATCCGGCGTGCGCCTCGGCGGCCCAGTCAAAATCCAAGGCGATAACGGCTTGGAAATTTTCTCGGACACCGCGTTGCTCGATCTAAAGGCCAAAACAGTCACCCTCATCGGAGGCGTAACCGTCTATCAGGGAAATATCATGCAGCGCGGCGATCGCGCCGTGTATTATTATGAACGCAAATTCCTTGACGCAAGTGGCTTGCGCGCCTCAATGGATCCGATTCTGTTAGAGGCCGGCAAGTTCACTGTCGAACAACGCGGCGACTCACAAGTTTTTGTGGGCGAAAATGCCGGCATCACCACCCACGATGTTGAGGATCCCAACTACTGGATGCGCGCTCAAAAAACCACCATCTACCCCGGCGATAAAATCGTTTTCAACCAGATGAAAATCTACGCCGGGAAGACTCCGGTTTTCTGGTTGCCCTATCTGAGTCAGCCGCTCAGCGGGGAACTTGGGTATCATTTCATTCCTGGTGTGCGCTCGTCTTGGGGTGCCTACTTGCTCAATTCCTACGGCATCATGCTCGGCGGCAAGACCGACCCGGTCACTGGCAACAACAAAGACGCTTGGCTGCTGTCCCGTTGGCGTCTCGACCTGCTCAGCAGTCGCGGTGCCGGCACCGGGGTGGATTTGGTCGACACCCGAGTCGATAACGCCGATGAAATCAGCGGGCTGAGTTTATACTACCTCAAGGATTTCGCGCCCGAAACCAGCCGCTCCGGCGTGCGACGGGGTGTCGTCGATCCAGATCGCTACCGCATCGAACTGAAACATCGCCTCAAGTTCGACGGGCCGGATGATGCGGATTGGCGGTTTGACTCAAACCTCACACTGTTGAGTGATTCCTACTTCCTTGAGGATTTTGATAGGGACGACTACCGGGACAATCCCGCACCGGACAATACCTTGGGGCTTTATCGACGGGATGACAACTCACTCCTGTCCCTCTACACAAGATTCCGACTTAACGATTTCTATCGGGCAGACACCCGCCTGCCGGAGATTTCTTTCGATCAGGCACGCCGCCCCATTTTTGGTTTGCCCCTTCTTCATGAAGGGAAAACGTCACTGGGCTTCATCGGGGAACAAGCTGCGGATCCCACCCGCAACGCCATCCTCAACCCGTTGTTAGATGACTCACTCACACCTACGGAAGCCCAGTTGTTACTTAGACAACTCACCGGCTATGAACGCCAACTGGTGGAGCAATACCGCGCAACGGCCGATATCGCCAAACGCGACGCGCTCCGCACTCAATTGCTCGACGCGAATTACGGCCGCTTCAACACCTATCAGGAATTGTCGTTGCCAATGCTGTTCGGCGGCGGATTGAGTTTCACTCCGGAGGTCGGCCTCGGCTATTCCCGTTACTTAGCCGCAGACGGACCTCTGGGAGATTCAGACCGCACCCAACTCCACGTCGGCGTGGAATCATCGTTGAAGTTTTCCAAGGATCTCGGTCCCTATCAGAACCCCGATTGGGGAATCGACGGCTTGCTCCATGTGTTCCAGCCCTATGCCAATTGGTCGCTCATTTCCGCCAATAATGTGGATCTCGGAGACCCCATGGTCGATCGACTCACCCCGAGCACCCGCCCGCGACCGCTGGACCCGATGCGCTTCACCGCCACCGACGAAATGCAAAATTGGAACGTGCTGCGATTTGGTGCCCGCAACCGGCTGCTCACCAAACGCGATAACCAAAGTTTCGAATGGCTTTACCTCGACACCTACATGGATGCATTTATCGATGATCCGGAAGGTCAACGAACATTTTCCAACCTCTACAATGATATCCGTTGGCAACCCCTGCCGTGGATGGGCGTCGATCTCGAAACCCAGTTCCCCATCGCCGCCGGCGGCTCGGGCTTCAACGAATTCAGCAGCCTCGTGCGCTTCATGCCCACCGACAACTTCGAGTTTTCACTCGGCTACCGCTGGCTTTCTGGCCACCCAGTGCTCACCGATTCCAATCGCTTCGTTTTCCAAACCTACTCCCGCTTGTCCGCTAATTGGGGCATCGGCACTCGCCATATCCTCGAACTCGATGATGGCACACTGGAAACCCAACAATACACCATCCATCGCGATCTTGGAAATTGGGTCGCTGGCATGGGCGTCACCTCACGTGACAACCGCCTCCAACAGGAATATGGCCTGATGTTCAGCCTCACCCTGAAGGATTTCCCATCCGTCTCATTGCCCCTCAACCTGGACGCACAACAATAAGCCGCCCCCCTGTCGGCAAAATTCCCAACCCGCCACTGGCCGACCCTCACCACCCGGCCAGCCCCACATACCTACGGGGCTTTCTTGACCGGAGGCTTGATCCCGAGAATCTTGCAAACATCGTCCATCAACTGCATGGCGACCTCTTCCGAAATTTTCCGCTCTTTTTTGGTGCCCGTCACACCCACATGGATCGCAGGAACCTTGCCAATCGCACTGTCCGCATCTCCCAATTTCACAAATAACCGCTCACCAAGACGCCGGGCCGCTTCTTCATCAGAGGCCAACTGCCACTTGCCCGCCAACCCCACCGCCTGACTCACTTTGATCAGAGCCGCTTGCTCGCTGAGCCTCGCCCGCAGTTCCTTGACGATCTCATCACGCTTTCCGACGGACAGCTCGGAATTAATCGGCATCGGCACCCAAACCGGATACGGCCGACTTTGTTTGTAAACATACAAGGCCCCCGCTCCTCCTCCCACCAACAGCACCATTGCCAACACCCCTGCCGTGATCCATCGTTGCATATCTTCCGCTTATACTTCATCCACCACCCGATCCAAGCCGAAAATTCATGGAATATCCTGTTACCTCTGCCACCGTTGAAACTCTTCCTAACGGCCTCACCCTGATCCTCGACCCCGACCCTTCCGCTCCCGTCGTCAACTCCCAAATCTGGGTGGAATCCGGCAGCATCCACGAAGACCCACTCCTCGGCTCAGGAATCTCCCACTTCCTCGAACACATGGTCTTCAAGGGAACCCGCGACTACGACGCTGACTCACTCTCCTCCACTGTCCAATCCGCAGGCGGTCACTGGAATGCCTACACCAGCTTCGAACGCACCGTCTATTACATCGATGGACCGTCCGAAGCCTTACCCGTTTTTCTCAAATGCCTCACCGGACTCGTCTTCTTCCCCACTCTACCCGAATCAGAATTCGATAAAGAAAAAGATGTCATCCGCAGGGAAATCGACCTGGGCCTCGATGACCCTGACCATGCCGCCACCCGCTTGCTGTTTGCCACCGCCTACCAACTCGACCCTCGACGCCACCCGGTCATCGGCCACCGCCAGCGCTTCGATACGCTCTGCTATCACGACCTCACCCAATACCATCGCTCGCGCTACACTCCCGATCACTGCTTCGTCGTGATTTCCGGAGATTTTGACCCGCAAATCGCCCGAGAACTCCTGACCTCACTCACCGCCGATTGCCCCCACCACTCAGGCCACGAGCCCCTCGTCATCCACGACCCCACACAACTCGGCATCCGCCACGCCCGATCTTCGTTCGCAATCCCTGCGAGCCGCATTTCCTTCGCCTGGAAATCCCCAGCCCTCGACCATCCGCTCACCCCGGCATTCGATGTGCTCGCCGCCATCCTCGGCCGCGGCCGCGCATCCCGACTCCACCGTGCCCTCCGTGAACAACTTTCCCTCGCCCTCGAAATCTCCGCCTTCCATTGGACCGGCCCCGGACGTGACGGACTCTTCGGCATCAGCGCCGATGCCGATCCCGCAAAACGCGACGCCCTCATCGATGCAATCCGATCGGAAATCACCGCCATCCAGAACGCACCGTTAGATGACGACCTCGCCAAAGCCAAACGACAAATCGCCGCAAGCCAGTTTAGCAGCCTCACCAGCGCCTCCGGCCGCGCGTCCGACCTCGCTTCTAACTGGCATGAAGCACGCAACCTCAATTTTACCCGCCACCACATCGCTGCCATCCAAGCAGTCACTGTCGATCAAATCCGACAGGCCGCCAGCCACCTCGCCGACGATCGACTCACCTTGACCATCCTCGATCCGCTCGACACAGCTCCCCCAGAGCGTGCCCGAATGACACGCCGCCAGCGTGAAACCATCCAAACGCACACCCTCCCTAACGGACTCGCAATCACGCTCATCCCCGATCACCGGGTCCCTCTCATCCATTTCCAAGCCGCCGTGCGCGCCGGATTACCCTCCGAAACCCCCGCAACCAATGGCCTCAACCAATTGCTCGCCAGCACCCTCACAAAAGGCACCGCCACCCTCAGCGCTTTGGAAATTGCCAACACCCTCGAATCACTCGGCGCATCCATCAGCGCAGCCACCGGCAACAACGCCCTGCTCATCCAAACCGCGGGCCTCGCCCCCGACTTCTCCACCCTCGCCAATGTTTTCTCCCAGGTCATCCTTGCCCCCAGTTTCCCTCTGGATTCCATCACCCGGGAACAAATCTGCCAACTCGCCACTCTCGAAGAAGCCATGCAGGCCCCCCTCCATGTCGGATTCCATACCCTCCGCCACGCCGCATTCAACGGCTCCGGCTACGGACTCAACCCACTCGGCGATCCCAACAGCCTCATGGCGCTCGACCGCGCCTCACTCGCCGACCACCACACTCGGCATTTCAACGCGTCTAACACCTCACTCGCCATCGCCGGTGATTTCGACCCCTCCGCCATGCTCGAGGAACTCACCGGCCTCCTGTCCGTGATGCCCACTTCCTTACCTTGGTCCTCTCCCTCTAACAACCCCACCTGCGGCGGCGACTTCACCGTCCTCCTTCCCAAAAAACAAGCCGTGCTCGCCATCGGCTTTCCCGGCACCTCCGTAAACCACCCCGACCGTCACGCACTCGCCATGATCCAGGAATACGCCTCCGATATGGCCGGCCCGCTCTTCACCCGCATCCGCGAGGATCTCGGCCTCGCCTATCAGGTCGGCGCAACCCAGTTCCTCGGCTACGACGCCGGTCTCTTCACGTTCTTCCTCGCCACCTCTCCCGAACAAGCAAGCCTCGCACGACATGAATTGCTCTCGGAAATCGCCAAAATCGCAGCAACTGGCATTCCTGACACGGCCTTCGATCAGGTCCGCGCCACCGTGCTCAGCGGCCTCGCTATCCAACAACAATCCCCCGTCCACATCGCCCGCCAAGTCGCGTTAGATGTGCTCTTCGGCCACCCTGCCGACTCCTTTCTCCATCTCGCCAATATCTATCAGTCACTCACCTCAAAACAAGTCCGCGAAACCGCCGCCCGCCTCTTTTCCGCCACTCCCACCATCGCCACCGTGATGCCCGATCTCACTGTGACATGAGCCCTCATTTCTCATGCCCTACCATGCCCAACCCTCTCATCTGATGTCGGCTAAAATCCCCAAAAAACTCCTCCTCTCGCCTCGATTCCTCCCCTAACCCGCCCAAACCCACCCCGCAGGAAATTGTGACTTGAACACCCCCCAGCGCGGACGCACTCTGCCCCAAGTTCATGACACGAACCAGACCCGAACCAGAAGTCATTTACGAGGGAATCCCTGCTTCCCCAGGCGTCGCCATCGCCCCTGTCCATGTCGTCGCCCGCGGGTTTTCCGCCCCCGATGTCTATGAAATCGACGAGGCAGATGTCGCCCGTGAACAAGAACGGTTCCGCCTGGCCATCGAAATCACCAAACGCCAACTCATCGAACTCCAAAGCCGCCTCGAAGATCTATCAGGTGAACAAACAAGCGGCATCTTCGAGGCCCATGTGATGATGATCGAAGACCGCGTCGTCGTCGTCCGCGTGCTCGACGCCATCGCTCACCGCCTGCAAAACGCGGAATTCGCGTTCTATGCCGTCATGCAGAACTTCCTCGAAGCCATGCGCCGCGTTCCCGATCCCTACCTCCGCGAACGCACCGCCGATATCGAAGATGTCGCCCAACGCGTTCTCAGAAATTTCACACTCGATAGCGACGCCCGCCACCAAGGCCCCGATAAGGGTCATATCCTCGTCGCTTACGACCTCGCCCCTTCCGATACCGCCTCAATGAACCGCCGCCATGTCCTCGGCTTCGCCACCGAACAAGGCAACGTCAATTCCCATACCGCCATCCTCGCCCGCGCCTTCGGCGTGCCCGCCGTCGTCGGCCTCGCCGGCGCCGTCATCGATGTGATGGCCCTCGCCCCCGCAATCCTCGATGGCTACACCGGCAAACTCATCCTCAACCCCTCTCCCGAAACCCTCGACCGCTATCAACAACTCAGCGACGCGAAAGCCCGCGTCCGCAACTCCCTCGAAGCAACCCGCGGCGCCGCCACTCAAACCGTCGATGGCAAGGAACTCATGGTCTCCGCCAATATCGAAATCATCGATGAACTCCCACTCGTCAAACGCAGCGGCGCCAGGGGCATCGGTCTCTATCGAACCGAATTCCTCCTCCTCAATGGCGAGGAAATGCCCGACGAAAAACGCCAAGCGGAAATTTATTCCAGACTCACCCGAGAAATGGCACCCCATACCGTCATCATCCGCACACTCGATGCAGGCGGCGATAAACTCCCGGTGGAACCCCTGAAAGACCCTGAGGCCAACCCCTTCCTCGGCTGGCGCGGCATCCGCGTTTCCCTCGCCCGCCCCGCAATGTTCCGTGAACAAATCCGCGCCATCCTCCGCGCCAGCGCCTCCGGAAAAGTCGCAGTCATGTTCCCCATGATAACCAGCCTCTCCGAAGTCTGGCGCTGCAAGGAAATGCTGCGCCGCTGCATGGATGAGTTAGATTCAGAAAATATCCCCTTCGACCGCAACCTTCCCGTCGGCA
>CAIYYV010000083.1 GCA_903930425.1 Akkermansiaceae bacterium
CCCCCCTGAACGACCGAAACGCCCCCTAGGCACGGGCATTGCCCGAAGAGGAATTCAAGAAAACCGACGATGCAAAACGATGCGCGGAGGGACGCATTTCAGAAATACACGGCTTGACAGCGATTGGGATGGCTCTCATAAGCGCTGCGAATCCTATCTTCAGGAAAACAGGACTCAAATTTCAGAAAACCCGTCGGCTTTTCGCATCACAGTCACCCAGAAAACGGCCCCTTTCCAGCAATACCATGCTCACTGTCTCACAGGCATATTATGCCTTCCGACGATTCTGGAAGGCCGTCAAACTCTTTTTTCTCATCTCCGGCCCGGGGATCGTGGTGATGGTGGCTGACAATGATGCCGGCGGCATCACGACGTATGCCGCCACGGGCGCGAAATATGGCTACCACCTCATCTGGTTTCTGTTAGTCCTCATCCCCGTCGCCTACTATGTGCAGGAGATGACCGTCCGCCTCGGAGCCGTCACCAAACGCGGCCATGGCGAGGCGATCTTTGCCGGCTTCGGCGCCTTCTGGGGTTGGTTTTCTCTCCTCGACCTCATGCTCGTCAACTGGCTCACCCTGGTCACCGAGTTCATCGGCATGACCTCTGCACTCCGGATTTTCGGCGTCCCCCCGTGGCTGACCGTCCTCGGTGTCTGCCTCCTGATGGGAATCATGGTGGTCAACGGCCGCTACTGGACTTGGGAAAAAATCGCGCTCGTCTTTTGCGCGGTCAACCTGATCTACATTCCCGGTGCCTTCATGGTCCAACCCTCGGTGCATGATATCCTCAACACCGGATTCGTTCCTCATATCCCGCCAGGCGGATTGAATCAGACCCTGTTCTTTTTCCTGATGGCGAACATCGGCACTACCATCGCCCCATGGATGCTCTTTTTCCAACAGAGCGCCGTGGTCGACAAAGGCATGAAAGAAAAGGACATCCCCTGGGGACGGCTCGACACCCTGATCGGATCCATCCTCACCGTGGGCGTCGCCATCTTCATCATCATTGTCACCGGCACCATCCTCAAAGGCGTCAATATCGACGACGCCGCCCAAGCGTCACAAATCCTGATGCAAACCCAAAAGTATGCGGGCACCTTCATGGCGATCGGCCTGTTTGACGCGGGCCTGCTAGGTGCCATCTGCATCTCACTTGCCAGTTCCTGGGCCTTCGGCGAGGTTTTCGGATGGGCGCACTCACTCAACAATAAAATCCGCGAAGCCCCGTGGTTCTATGCCAACTACTTTATCACACTCATCACCGCCGGACTGGTGGTGCTGATTCCCAAGGCACCGCTGGTATTGATCACCTTGTTCGTGCAGGTGGTGGCGGTCACCCTCTTGCCCGCGGCGCTGGTCTTTTTGATCCTGCTCCTGAACAACAAGAAAACCATGGGTGAGTATACAAATAACATTTGGCAAAATATCATCACGAGCACCATCGTCGTCGTGATCGTCGTGCTTTCCACCCTCTATGGCATCAGCACCATCTTCCCCAACCTTTTCACATAGAAGTCCGGAACCATGATCAGAGATTTCTTTTCACATAACTTCGCCAAGGTTCGGGAAATCAATAAAAAGTATGCCAAACCGAATGTGGAGATGTCCAAATGGGTGAAAGGCTCACTGCTTTTCCTCAGGATCTACCTTATCCTTCTGGTCGGCCTCTTGCTATACAAGTTCATCACCCTGCTCTGAAATGAGAAACGCCATGAATCCACCTATCGATAAACCAGCGGAAACCAGCTATTTCCTGAGCGATTTGATCGGCGCAAAGGTCATCGTCCAAAACAAGAAAATCGGAAAACTCGACGACCTGCTCATCCGCGAAAATGAAAAAATCCCGGAAGTCACGCACCTCATCGTCAGCCGCCATTTCGGATACAAATCATTGCTGGTGCCCTTCGAGCATGTCGCGGATCTAACACCTGATAAGGTCGTTCTCGACATCTCCGACATCAAACCCTTCGAAGGGGAACCCGAGGAAAACCAAGTCCTTCTCAAGGACCATATCCTCGACAAAAAAGTCATCGACCTCGACGACAATGACATCGATATCGTCTATGACGTCAAACTCGTGCTGCGCAACCGCAAACTCTACGCCACCGATGTGGACTTCAGCAAGTATGGCCTCCTCAAACGCCTCGGTCTCCGCTACGTCGCGAACTTCGCCTACCACATGGCGGAAATGTTCAAAAAAGAAACCATCTCCTGGGCGTATGTCCAACCGCTCCCCGAAAAAATCGGCAGCTTCAAAGGAAATGTAAAACTCAATATCCTCAAGGAAACTCTCCCGGAGATCCATCCGGTCGACTTGGCAGACATCCTCGAGGAACTCTCCGAAGAACAACGCCTGGATATCTTCAACGAACTGAAAACGGAACACGCCTCCGATACGCTTGAGGAAATGGAACCGCGCGTCCAACGCAGCCTGATTTCATCATTGGACAAGGAGCGCGTCGCGGATTTGATCGATGAAATGACCCCCGCGCAGGCCGCCGATGTGCTTGGCGTGCTGCCCGCAAGCGACGCCGAGGAAATCCTCAATCTGATGGAGCACGATGAAACGGAAAAAATCGAATCGCTGTTAGACAATGCCGAGCACACCATCTGTGATTTGACCACCATCAATTTCATCCGCCTCTCTCCGGACATTCCGGCAGCAGTCGTCGTTGCCGATTTCCGGCGCCTGTCCGCAGATGCCGACGTCGTGCAATACCTGTATATCGTCGAACCCGATGACAAGTTGCTCGGTGTGGTCAGCCTGGCCGAACTGCTGAAGGCGGAGCCACGCACTCCGCTGTCAGAGATCATGACCACCCAGGTGGTCTATCTGGAAGAAGGCGACTCCATCAGCGATGCAAAAGTGAAGTTCTCCCATTACGGATTCGGTGCCCTTCCCATCACCGATACCAACGACATCATTCATGGCGTCGTGCCCTACCGCGATATCATGGGCCTCGTGCATTAGCAACGGCCCCAATCACCCATGAGCCGCCGGAATGGTTTATTGAGCGAGGTCACAACCATTGAGCCTTCTCTAACGGAGACAACTCGAAAATTGAGAGACTTGAGATTTACACACTCAAGTCCATTTGAAAAATACGAAAACATGAGAATCTGCATCCAATCGATTCTGTTGTTTCTTTTGCTAAGTCAATCGAACTCGCCAGGACAAACACGGATACTTCATGAATCATTCGATGCGGAAACGGCTCTAGGGGTCGTCGGTCAGGCCAAATGCTTCGACGGATATTTCACCGAGCACAAGCTGCCGCCCGAGTCATTCACGGAACCTGAAAATGGATTCACGATCGAAGCGTGGATCGCACCCCAGGAATTCGCCTTGGATACCGCAGCGATTATCGACCGCGAAAAAAACTTTGAATCGGGCTACTTGTTGGGGATCGATCATTACGGCCACCTTGTCGGTGCCGCTTCCATCAACGGAGAATGGAAAAGATGCGTTTCTCAAACCACTCTCCCATTGCTGCAATGGTCACAAGTCGTTATGGCGCTCTCTCCCGAAAACGGCATCCAGTTGTGGATCAATGGCGTCAAGGTGGGCGCATTGAATTCTTCAGGCAGATTATCGTTTTGCCGCACGCAACACATCAGCATCGGAAAAACGCAGACACCCACCCAACCGTGCAACACGGAACGCAAAACCAGCCAAGCCATCAAAATCCAGAACCGGTTTGATGGCTTGATCGACGAACTCTCTGTTTTTGAAGGGGTCCTGACTACAACCTCTATTCAGGCGCGATACAAAGCCGTCACTATCAAAAACCCCCAACCGTTAGCCTATCGGAAAATGCCTTCTGGTGACGGCGGTACAGGCCCGTTCGGGGCTTATTACTGCCAGTTGAAATACTCGCCGGCCTGGGACAAACTTTGGCAAGGAAGTGATTACCCTGATATCATTGTCCGCTTCCCCGACAACCCCGTCCGCTTTGTCTTTTGGCGCGGCACCAGTTATGTCCCCGCAGTCGTGTCAGATAATGGCATCTGGATGACCGACCAAAGCCTCGAATGCTGGGGACCCGGCGAATGCTTCGAAGCCATGGGCGATAAACAAACCCGTTATTCCCACGTCCGCATCATCGAAAACTCGCCTGCCCGCTGCGTCATTCACTGGAGATACGCTCTGGCCTCGATCCAACATGCCATATTGGCCGAGGACGAAACAGGACGCGGCGATTGGGCCGATGAATATTGGACGATTTATCCCGATGCGGTCGCCTCCCGCAAACAGGTGCTGTGGTCAAAACACTATGATAAGGATCTTGCCTCATTCCAGTTTCAGGAAACCATTTTCTTGAACCAGCCTGGCACAAAACCACAAGACAATGTGAACGATGACGCCATCACATTCTGCGATATGGACGGCCACAAGGCCTCCTATTCGTGGAAAATAGCGATCCCCAAAAAATTTGACGAACCGGCCTTTCAACCCATCCAACTTGTTAATTTTAAATCAGAGCATAAGCCATTTTCGATTTTTCACCCGAAGCGGATCACCCGGCCGTTCTCATTTGGTGCCATGCCAGGATATTCCACTTTCCCATGCTGGAACCATTGGCCAGTCCAGCAATCGTCAAGCGATGGGCGAAATGCGGTGGCTGCAGACAAGCCGAGCCACTCGTCGCTGACCGAATCTAACGGAAGCATCCAGATCGTCGAAAAGGGGATCGACGGTTCCTATCTGGCGGCTTCATTAATCGGCATGACTACAAAACCCATCGATTCGTTGCTACCACTCGCCAGATCATGGAACTTCCCCCCAGAATTCAAAATCGTTTCTGATGAGTTTCAGTATCTCGGATATGATAAATACCAACGCGCCTATCTCCTGATTGCGGAAAATCCAAAAGCAAGACAACTCGAAATCCAGATCGATTCATCGGAAGCATCACCCGTCCAAAACATTGCCCTTATCATCGACAACATCGACCTGTCCCACGCAAGGGTAATCATCCGCGACGCCATCCTGAAACGGAATGCAGATTACACCACGGGAATGATCGGCAGCCCCGACCGCGACAAGACCATCGTGTTCATTAAAGTCCAGTCCAGTCATCCGCTCACAATCAAGATCTGCAAATTGTAAGCCACCTCGTGATCCATAGCGGCGATTTCGCGTGCTCTATTTTGCCAAACCCACGAGTGGCAGCAATAGATAAAGCCCAGCCCAGATCACCAAGCCGCCTAACACATCAAACACAAGGCCCGCCCGTATCATTTTGGTGATGGGCACCATTCCCGAGCCGTAGACAATCGCATTGGGCGGCGTGGATACGGGTAGCATAAACCCCCAACTCGCGCCGAGTGTCGCGCCAATGGCCGCCGGAATTGGATTGGCTCCGGCAGCTTGCGCAAGAGCGATCATGACGGGAACCACCATGTTGGCCGACGCGGTGTTAGAGGAGGTTTCGCTGACAAGGATGGCGATAAAGATCGCACCGAACGTGATACCCCAGGTCGTGGAAGCCCCGGTCATTTCTAGCAGACTTCTCCCCAAAGTGTCCGCCAACTTCGTCTCGAACATCAAGGTGCCGAGCGACATGCCACCTCCAAAAAGAAGGAGCGTGCCCCAATCAATTCTGGAGGCCTGCTTCCAGGTCATGGTGAACTCGCGCTTCCCCCAATTCGTGGGGAGAATGAAGAGAAACAAAGCGCCGATCAGCGCCGCGACCCCCTCGGGCATGAAGTTGGCATAAGACTTCTGATAGGGAGAATGCGTGACTGCGAGCACGCCTGGAATCAGCCAGAGCGTGACGGTGACCCCAAAAGCAAATACCGCGTTTTTCTGACCCGCCGTCCATTTCCCTAGCAGCGCCTTTTCCTGCACCACCTCTTTCGTGCCGCCTTCAAGCCGGCTAATCTCCGGCTTATGCATCACATACATCAAAACTGAAAGGAGTATCATAAGGACCACGCAAAGCGGCAGGGCAAATGACATCCATTGAAAAAAGGATATTCGAACACCGATGGTCTTTTCAATGAACGCGATGCCTATCAGGTTCGGCGGCGTGCCCACCGGCGTCGCAATGCCGCCAGTAGACGACCCGTATGCGGCCATCAGCATCAGGCCGGTGCTGAAGCGCAGCTTCAGCGGATCGAGCGTTTTACCGTTTTTTTTCGCGATGATTCCGGCCATCGCGTGAGTGATTCCAAGCGCAATCGGAAACATCATGGCGGTGGCAGCGGTGTTGCTGATCCACATGGATAGAAAAGCGCAGATGAAACCGAACGCCACCAAAATGCGGCCGGTGCTGTTGCCAACCCACTTCATGGACATGATTCCATACGCAAAGCGCTTGTCGAGCCCATGAAGGGCCAGTCCCTCCGCAAGGATAAAGCTCCCGAGAAACAGATAGATGATCGGATCCGAATACGGCGCAAAAACGTTTTTGGCAACATCCACTCCACAAAGCACACATAACACCGAACTGGCCAAAGCCGTCATGCACAGCGGGATCGGCTCGCAAATCCACCAGACCACCGTCCAACTCAAAATCGCGGCTAGCAGATGTGCCCTGGCACTCAGCTCCGGCATCTCTATTAGGAAAACCACAATCCCTAACGCCGGTCCCAAAAAAAGACCGACCGTGTTGCGCCACCTGTCAAATTTTTCTTCCCCCTTTGACAAGGTAGCCGTGAGGACAGGCGCTTGGTTCTCTTCCATACCAAAAATGAGTGAGGAATTTTCCGATTGGGACCGGCTTGCAACATGAATCTGACAACCCCCGACTTCAAGCCCGGAATTCGATCGACCCGGCCTCAGGCAGGCGTTACGGTGGTGACATGACTCATGTCGCTCCTCAAAAAATCGATTGCCATGTCCATCTCATCGGCGACGGGAGTTCGGGAGGCGGGTGCTGGCTGCGTCTCAAATCCATTGCCCACCGTTTGATGGCACGCATCATCCTGCACCAGGTCGGCCTGCCGTCATCCGCGCTTCAAAATGGACTCGACGCCCAGATCGAGAACCGCCTCGTCGATCTCGTGTGCGGCTCATCGCTGGACGCGGTGGTCCTGTTAGCCCAGGACATCCCGCACCGTGATGATGGCACACCGATGCCTGAAAATGGCGCGTTCTTCGTGCCAAACCATTACCTGCTGCAGGTTTGCTCAAGGCACCCAGGACTCTTCCTCCCCGCAGTTTCCATCCACCCCGCCCGCCGCGATTCCATGGATGAACTGGACCGCTGCCTGTTCGCAGGCGCCCGCGTGCTCAAGTTGCTGCCGAATTGCCTCAACGTCGATTATGCAGACCCTCGCTACCGCCCGTTCTGGGAAAAAATGGCGGCTGCCAACATGATCCTTCTTTCACACACCGGTGGCGAACTTTCATTGCCGGTCATGAACCACCAATTCGCGGATCCGCGCCTGCTGAGCCACCCGCTGGATTGCGGCGTCACCGTCATCGCCGCCCACTGCGCAGGTCGTTCCGGACTGTGGGATGCGGACCACACCGATGCGCTGTTAGATATGTTTGGCAAGTGGCCGCGCCTGTTCGGCGACAACTCCGCACTTTGCAGCCCGGTCCGCTGCCGGACACTTCCCAAAATACTGCCCGAATCAATCAGACAACGAATCGTCCACGGCAGCGACTTCCCGATTTCTGTTAGCGGATTTGGCCCGTGGAGGATGGGCCTGATCGACCGCGACACCTGGCGCGCGTCCAGCCAGGAACCGAACGTGCTGGAGCGCGACGTCCTGCTCAAGCGCGCCATCGGTTTCGATGATGCCCAGCTCACCCGAATGGCGCAGTTGCTGGGCAACAAATCATCGGACCCTTTGACTATTTCCCCGCCGTGACACCAAGCGCCTTCTGCAAATCCTGGAACGATTCCTCAAAGGAAGGAAATTCACGAGACCCTAACAGCGCAAGCTTCTGACGCAAACGGTCGATGCGCTCTTGGGGCGCCGGGTGCGTGCTCAATAGCGGAATTGCGGCGGCTTTCCCGGATCCCGCGTCTGACATCAGCCCACCAAAAAAGTCCACCATGCCTTGTGGATTGATCTGCGCCTGTTCTAACAATTCCCAGCCCAAGTCATCGGCCGACCGCTCAGCATCACGGCTGAACTTCAGGCTCATGAGTTGCCCGCTGTCGCGAAGCAGCGTGTCGAGCATGCGGCTTTCCCCGCCTTGAAGTTGTTTCACGGCCAGTTCCAAGCCAAGGTTTTTGACGAGTTGGAGGACCCCATGGCGCTTTTGCACATGCGCCATTTCATGTGCCAGCACTCCCTGGATTTCCGCCGCGCTGCACGCACGTTCTAACAAACCTCGGTGAAACACAATGATGCCTCCAGGAAGCGCGAAGGCATTGACTTCCTTGGACGTGGTGACATAGAGCGTGTATCGGTCAGCCGTTCCCGCCGGCGCGGAGACGAGCGGCGCAGCGAGCCGTTCGAACGGATCCAACACCTGTCGGTCGTTGAGAAATGTGTATTGGCCGCGCAATTGCGTCAGGGCGGAATCCCCGAGAGGCTTCTCCCACTCTAACGGCAATCGGATGGATGGAAGTTGCCCATCCATCGAGCCTTTGACCAGATCCTTGAGGCCGATGACCCCACGAAAAATCCCCCAGGCCGCCAGCGCGACAAGGAGCAAAGCGAGGAGACCTCCCACCAGAAGCGCTCGGCGAAGACCGCGTTTGTGCCGGCGGATCCACGCGCGGATCGCATCGTCCATTTCGGGTGGCAATCGGGAATGATGGCTCATCAGTGTGCTTTTTCAGTGGTTCGATCAGTCAAACATTTCCGATAGCCACGATTTTTTTCGGTGTTGGCCGTATGACCCATGCTCGTCGTGGTGATCGTCGTGCTTGGAATATCCTTGCGGATGACCGCGGTAACCTTGCGGCGGCTGCGGAGCGGGATTGGATTGTGGGCCAGGTGCCGCTCGCTCAATGATCTTGTCGAGTTCTCCACGGTCCAGCCACACACCGCGGCATTTGGGACAATAGTCGATTTCCACGCCTTGACGGTCGGTCATGACGAGGTCGGTTTCAGTGCATACTGGGCATTTCATAAGGATAGAGAGTAGGTGTTAGAGTGTTGTTTCAAAGAATTCAAAAAAAAGAAAGAAGGGCGAAATCCAGAAAAAAACGGAGATTTTTGACGACACCGGACACATCAGTCGATGCGCGTCACGCCCGTGGGAAAATTTCCTCTGCGGCGGAATTTTGACAGGCAATCGGACTGAGGCCGCGAATGCAGTCAAGCGAAGCGGGCGGGTGCCCTGGGCGCAGGCGCCATCCGCCTGCTGAATTGCCAGCTTTGCAGGAAATAGGCGATGAAGCCGCCCGGCTTTTGGGGATCGATCGAAGGGGCCGCATGGCCCAATGGCGCGGAAGGAAGTCCGGACTCGACCCGCGCAATCGGGATCGACTGCACCGTGCGACTGCCCAGACGGCGGGCCAGCACGGTGGACGAACGCTCGGTGCCCGCAGGCGCTTCCTCAGGGTTCAGCATCGGGGCAGCCACCGCAGAGAAACCCTCACTGGCGTGATGCGCCGTAAGAAAATCCAACGGACCAACCAGCGCCGCAACCCACGCCAAGGCGATCCAGCAAATCACAAGCACCGGTTTGATGTGAGGCACGGCGACACTGTCAGCGGGCGCAAAAAATTGTTCAAGGAGATTGTTGCAACGTGCGGATCAGGACCAGGACACCGATTCCCATGCAAAAGATCCGTGCCGATGGTGCAATCAACGTTCCCACCGCCGGGAGCGCAATGCCTCGGCGGCCGCACGGGCTTCCGCTTCCTTTTTGCTCTTGCCCTTGCC
>CAIYYV010000084.1 GCA_903930425.1 Akkermansiaceae bacterium
GGTGGTGGCGTCATACCGGATTAGCCAAGTGTTGAGTCCGGCAGTGAACACCTCGCCATCGGTCAACTGGTTCATTCCATACGTGAAGTATCCGCCGTTCCATGCACCGGCATAATTGATCAGCGACAGCGTGGTGCCGGGCGCGAATGCAGTCGGCGTGTCCGCCAGATCGGTCAATGTGAGACCGACTGTTCCTGTTAGACTCAGTGCGCCGGTGACCTTTTGGAAGTCCGCTGCCACAGAGGAATCCGCGCTGGAATTCATTTCATACCCGAACATCGAGCCGGTGTTTAGCGTGAGGGCACCGGTCGTCAGGCTTTCGATCGAGGCGCCGGGCGACAGGATGCCTCCATTGATGGTGACCGCTCCGGCGATCGTGCCGGTGCCGCCGAGCGTGGTGCCGGTCGCCACGCTGACTGCGCCCGCGCTGGTGATCGAGCCGTTGACTAACAATTTCCCGCCGCTCACGGTGGTGGTGCCGGTGTAGGTATTTTCGCTATTGAGCGCGAGTGTGCCCGCTCCGGTCTTCGTCAGTCCTTGCGTGCCTGTTAGAACCGAACCAATGATGGCAGTCTGGTTGATGACATTGATTTCCGGAATGCCTGTGTCGGTATTCAAAGTGAGCGTGCCCGACTCAATGCTCCATGCATAGGTGTTTCCCTGATCGGCAAACAACAACTTGCCCACCGTTGTCGGCGTGTCGAGGGTCACGATAGCATTGTCCGTGAGCGCGAGTGTGCTAAAACCCGCAGTCACCCCGCTGGCATTGGGGGCCAAACCATCCGTCCAATTCGTGGCGCTGCTCCAGTTGCCACCAACCGCATTTCCCCATGTGGGCACCTCAAGCTGAGGTGCAGCAAGCACTTGAATACCGCTGACGAAGGTCGCCGCTGAAGCTCCGTCGCCCCAAACTTGACCCGGTTGGAATTGGGCACTGCTGTCAATCGCCGTGAAGGAGGCCGTGATCACTGCATATTGCCCGTCCGTGTAACTATAGAGGGTTCTGTTAGAGTCGCCCGTCACATGCGCCCCTTGGGCAAGGATGCTTGCATAACCAGTGCTATCACGCGTGTCCGCCAGCACAAACTGAATCTTGTAGTCCTTGCCGACGGTCAGGCCGACGAGATCTATCGTGTAATTCACTCCCGACGCCTCGAGCCCCATGCTGTAACCGCCACAGTTCAGAAGATCAGGACCGTCGGCGAAGAATCCATAAGACGTAGCGGCCCACGCCACGCCAGAAGCGGCATAGTAGAGACTCACGTCGTTGGCTGTGCATTGAAGATTTGCGTTTGGCATGGAAAGCCAGGTGACCCCGCCAAAACTCGTGTCGTATCCCCCGGCATTTCCTGCAACGATGGAATCGTAACCCGCCACCTTGGCCCAAGTGGTGTCGGCAGATCCCGAAGCGGTGTAATACGAGTAGGTGACAAGACTGCTCGCAGCAGTGGCAGACGCAGACAGCGCGAGAGTCACGAGGGCAAGCACGCCGTGCTGGATGGAATTTCTAACAGTTTGACTCATTGGGTGATTTGGGTTCATGGTCTTGAATTTTCCGTTGCCTGGTAGATGAAGCGAGGTGAGGAATTGAAAGGATGACGAGGATGATATTTAAGGTAAATAGTTCGAGCTGTCTGACCGGATGGCGTCGAGCAAGAAGCATCAGATTACCCGAAATTTCATTTCTGAATAGAGCTCTGGCATCAAATCGTTATCCATTTTCCACAAGGGCAAGCGGTTTCGAGCCCTGCGTCATCTTTAAACGTCTCACGGTCTCATGACCACCTTCACGCGGAAGAACGTTGGGTTGCGATCGACTCCATTGAAGTTAAGCGATAGCGGGAACTTCACACC
>CAIYYV010000085.1 GCA_903930425.1 Akkermansiaceae bacterium
CTCAGCAGGCACGCCATCACCCAAGGGCGATGACATCGAGGCGGTAACGACAAGCGGATTCACGTATGCAGCAATCCCGCTTTTGGGCCGTTCGGCGCAATGGCTGCGAGTGGTCCCCGTGCCTACAGATCGAACCTAGCCTTTAGAATTTCGTCTGGTTTAACGATCACAACGTCGAACGGCATCAGTTCCCCGGATTCCAAAGTAAGCACATTCCTCGGCAGCGCATCCATGATCATGAGATCAAGTTCTTTGTTGTAAAACGCGCCGTCACGGCTCGTCAGCCGTTGCCAACCACGCGCCTCAAACCACGCGTCGATTATCGGTTGCGCTGTTTTTTCCCCGGCGTAAAACGGCTGGGTTGAAAGAACTGACAGTCCTTGCGGATAACGAACCGCACCGATTACCCTGACACGATCCTTAAATAGCTCATTTTGCCAACCCATTCTGAGAAGATATTCATCAGGCGTGGCGTCGGATAGCCCGGCGGTGATCTTCGATTGTGCTTTCCATCCGCTCGGATGGATCATCTCCAGATCCACAGCAAACCCGAATTTTCCGGGAAGAGTGGACTTGAACACGAGTCCTGAATCTTCGTCTATGGTGACGAAATGCTCCCCGCCGGTCAAATCGTCGGCTTTGGGCGGGATGATACGATCCGAGAGAATGCCTCGTTCATCAGTCCATCCAGCGAGGGATTGAGCCTCTCTTTCGGATCGGGCCTGTGGGGTAATCCAAGAACCCTCCGGCTCTGTTGCACGAAGTTCACGTATACCGGAGAGCACTTCGGCCGGCTCGAAACCTCGATTTTGGATAGCGTTTTCATTGGGCAACACCGGAACCATGCCAGCACCCGAGGCATTTTCAAGCACGATCTTTTCGCCTTCTTCACGCACGCGCAACCCTAAGATTTGGGGCAGACTAGCGATGGCCGCGCGGTATTTCTCCGCTTTGGTCGTTTGGCCACGCGTGATGGCCTCCGTAAGCCCACGGTTGAGCATCTCGCGGCGCACGGAAACTGCCTCCCTCATGTCCGAGGTGTGGTGGCAAGCCGGCGGAAACCACGCGTCTCGGAAAATACGTCGGCGCTTGGAAGCGAAACGCCCTTCGTCATTCATTCATCTCCTATCGGGCCGCCCTCGTCGGGCTGTCACAAACCGCCATGGAAGCTGGCAATTCCGAGTCCGAAGCGCGGCGTTCCTATAACGATGCGAAAGGCGCAGATGAGGCTGCGGAGTGGTTCGGAATTTTCCCAGCAGGGGAACACTGACAGAACACCGTTTGTAAATCATTGATAATCGGGGCGGACAGGGAGGGATTGCCTTCACTGCGTTTCGGCCATGCCAGTGTGCGCTGCGCGGATTTTTTCCCGAGGCCGCTACGAGCGGCCGCCGCGTTCAAACCCGGTGCTTCGCAGGGGCGCTCGTCCCGCCCTCTACCGCCCCGACCCCACCCCCGCAAACGGAGGTGGGGTCGGGGCGGACAGGGAGGGATTCGAACCCTCGGTGACGTTACCGCCACACACGCTTTCCAAGCGTGCTCATTAGACCACTCTGACACCTGTCCTGAAAGCCATGGCGACCGTAAAAAGCGCAGCGACGCTTGGCAACCGCATTTTCACATCTTTCGATCGATCGATCGGTGGCTGGGAGATGCTAGGGGTTGCATGGCACGCGTGAATGAGTCATGAACGCGGCGATGACAGGTCGGGAAATCAAGGCAACACTCGAGCGGGTGGGCGTTCTGCCGAGCAAATCACTCGGGCAGAATTTTCTCATTGATCCGAACATGGCGCGGTGGATCGTGGATCAACTCGAAGCAGGCCCAGACGACGCGGTGGTGGAAGTCGGTCCCGGCACGGGCTCACTCAGCGAACACCTGATCGGCAAAGTGCGGCGCTTGATCCTGATCGAGTTTGACGCGCGTCTAGCAGCCGAGTTGGCCGAGCGGTTTCGCGCGGATGCGACAGTGGAAGTGCACTGTGCGGACGGCGCAAAATGGGATGCGCGGCGCCTCTTCCAACACCGGCCCTTGAAATTTTTAGGCAATCTCCCGTATTCGAGCGGCGGAGCGATTTTGAAAAATCTGCTCGGGCGTCCGCACCCGTTTGAACGGGCAGTCGTGATGCTGCAAAAGGAAGTGATCGACCGGCTCGCCGCGGTTCCCGGCACCAAGGACTATGGCATTCTTTCGCTGCGCACGCAGGTGGATTGGGTCGTCGACCCGCTACGCAAAGTGCCTCCCGAGGCCTTTTATCCACGGCCGAGGATTGATTCCTGCGTCGCCATTTTGCGTCCGCGAGGCACCGGACTGCCGGCCTTTGATCACCGGTTGTTCGACGAGTTAATTCGCCGCGGGTTTGCCCAACGCCGAAAACAACTCAAGAAACAACTGCCCGAAGGCGTGGACTGGGAGGAAATTGCGACGCACCTCAAAGTGCCGGTCACCTCAAGGGCCGAAGAGTTAGATCTCGCCCGATGGGTCGAGTTGACTCGTTTTTGCGATCCTCATCCGCTCAAGGATCTGCCACAAAAATCCGAAGAAATCTTCGATGTGGTGGATGCAAACGATCAAGTCGTCTCTCAAGCCACACGTGGCGAGGTGCACGCGAAAAAATGGATGCACCGCGCCGTGCATGTTTTTGTGTTGAACAAGCACGGCGATCTGCTTTTGCAACAACGTTCACAGCTCAAGGATTCGCAGCCAGGAGTCTGGGATTCAAGCGTATCCGGCCACTTGGATGCCGGCGAGGATTATGCCGCCGCCGCCCTGCGCGAACTCAACGAGGAAATGGGCATCCGCACCGATGAGCCTCCCAAAGAAATCGCCCGCTTCACTCCCTGTGAGGCCACAGGCCACGAACATGTGCGACTCTACCTCACCCACCATCACGGGGCCGTGCGCTTCCCCGCCGCAGAGATCGAGGCCGCCACTTGGTTCCCGCTTGCCGAAATCGCGGCCTGGCTAGCCCGCCGCCCGGAAGACTTTGCCCCAAGCTTCGCCAAGTGCTGGAAGGCCGCCAATCTAACGGGCAGCCCTCTCTAACATCAGCGGTCCTTCACGCGCTCCACATGGGCACCGAGCATGAGAAGCTTTTCATCGATATGCTCGTAGCCGCGGTCGATGTGATAGAGGCGGCTGATCTCTGTGGCCCCTTTGGCCGTGAGGGCCGCAAGCACAAGCGCTGCGGAAGCCCGAAGATCGGAGGCCATGACCGGCGCGGCAGAAAGCTGGGAGACACCGCGCACGACGACCGTGCCGTGATCCACTTTGATGTCGGCACCCATGCGCTTGAGTTCGGCACAGTGCATGAAACGCTGCGGAAAAATCGTGTCCTTGATCACACTGATGCCCGGTGTGGTGGCTAACAGCGCGGTCATTTGCGCCTGCATGTCCGTGGGATAACCCGGATACGGGGCAGTGACGAGATCGACGCCGCGGGTTTGCCCGTTGCGAAGCAATGTGCAAACGTCACCCGCCGCATTGAACTCGACACAGTGACCGGATTGTTCGAGAGCCGCAGTGATGGACTTGAGATGATCGCGACAGACGCGGCGCAATGTTACCCCATCACCGGCGAGCGCCGCTGCGACCATAAACGTGCCCGCTTCAATGCGGTCGGGAATCACGGTGTGCTCCGTGCCATGCAGTTCGGGCACGCCCTCAATGACAATCCGACGGGTGCCAGCCCCCTGGATTTTGGCACCCATCGCGTTGAGAAAATTCGCGAGATCGAGGACTTCCGGTTCGGCCGCCGCCGATTCAATGACCGTCTGGCCATCGGCCAAGGTGGCGGCCATCATCACATTGTCGGTGCCGAGCACGGTCGGGCCGTGAGTACCGCGAAGATCAATTTCCGCCCCGCGCAAGCCATCGGGTGCCGTGAGAATGAGGTTACCACCCTCGAACTCGACCTTCGCGCCAAGCGCCTCCAGACCGCGCAGATGCAGATCGACCGGGCGGTCGCCAATGACACAACCGCCTGGCAACGAGACCACCGCACGGCGCTTGCGGGCGAGAAGAGGACCCATGACACAGATCGAGGCGCGCATGCGCCGCACCAATTCATAGGGTGCCCTATCAGAAACTTCCTCGCACGTAATGCGGACCGTGCCCGATGACCGCTCCACATCGGCTCCCAGGGCGCTGAGGATTTGAATCATGTAATTCGTATCCGAAACATCGGGCACGCGCCGGATAATACACGGCTCCCCAGTGAGAAGCGTGGCCGCAAGGATCGGCAACGACGCGTTTTTTGAACCCGAAATATTGATCGAGCCGCGCAATGCGGTGCCGCCGTGAACGATGAGCTTATCCATGAAAAAAAGTGCAATTTGAATTTTGAAATCTAACAATCAGGCCGCCGGGCGAAGGGGAAACGAGCGATTCCCGAGAGGTCGGTTTTCACCTCGATGGCGGTGAAGGAGGAAGCATGGAGAAATTCGGTGACCTGTGAAGCCTGATCGTGACCAATTTCAAGAACCAGCCAAGCGCCGGGCCTGAGGTGGTGATAGGCATCGGGAATGAAGCGCCGGATCACGTCGAGGCCGTCCACGCCACCAAACAGGGCCAGCGCCGGGTCATGACTCAACTCACGGGACAGGGAGGAGCGATCGGCTTCGGCCACATACGGAAGATTGGCCACGATGCCATCAAACAGGCCGTCCACTGCACCCAACAGGTCGCTCTCCAAAAAGCAGACATTGCCCGTTTCTAGCAGGACTGCATTTTCGCGGGCCAGCGAGAGGGCGTCGGCCGAAACCTCTGCAAGGGTGAGGTCCCAATCGGGGCGCTCGGCGGCGAGAGTGAGGCCCAACACCCCGGACCCGCAGCCCATGTCGAGGATGCGCTGACCGGGCGGCAAGTCCCAGGATAAAATCCACTCGGCAAGTTCCTCGGTTTCCGGGCGAGGGATCAAGGCGCGCGCGTCAATCTTGAACTCGTGCCGGTGGAATCCAACACTGCCTAACAAGTGCTGGAGAGGGATGCCCGCACCGCGCCGCTTGAGCGATTCACGCAATGGGGCCAATTCGGCATCCTCAAGCACACGATCAAATTGCAAATACAACTCCATGCGCGTGCAGCCTAACTGCCGGGCCACCAGCAACTGCATGTTGCGACGGGCGTCCTCGACACCGCGCTGTTCCAGATAGCGAGTACCGCCATCGATGGTTTCGAGAACCGTGCTCATTCAAGCGGCAGTGGGGTGGTTTGAGACACTTGCGGAACAACTTCTGGGCGCGTAATGACACAAATGCAAGCAAAGCGCCGCAAAAAAAAGCTCATGCCGCCCATGCATCGATCTGTAGCGGCAGTCTATGACCGTCGGTGTTCTGTAGCGGCAGTCTACGAGTGTCGATCTATAGCCTTGCCGATGCCCATGAGATGAAAACATCCCCTGGCAGAACAAACACAACGACGGTCATAGACCGCCGCTACAGAACACCGACCGCTACCCTTTGTCTTCACTGCGCCACGAAACTGAAGCGCAGCGCTTGTGATTTGAATCGCCCTTCGCGGGTTATTTCTTTCTAGCGGATTTTTTAGCGGCTTTTTTCGCAGCTTTCTTGGCGGGTTTTGCCGGCGCGGCCTTGGCCTCCTCGATCGCAGCCTGGGCGGCAGCAAGGCGGGCAACGGGCACACGGTAAGGCGAGCAGGAAACGTAGTGGAGACCGAGCGTGTGACAGAACTTCACGGAGTCCGGATCACCACCGTGCTCGCCACAAATGCCGAGCTTGATATTCGGACGGGTGCTGCGGCCTTTGGCCACGGCGATTTCCATGAGTTGCCCAACGCCGGTAGCGTCAAGGGTCGCGAACGGGTTTTTGGAAAACACCTCGTTCTCAATGTAAGGCGTCAGGAAAGTCCCCATGTCGTCACGACTGATGCCCAGCGCAGTCTGCGTGAGATCGTTCGTGCCAAAACTGAAGAACTCAGCCCCCTTGGCTATCTGATCGGCAGTGAGCGCACCACGCGGCACCTCAATCATGGTGCCCACCTGATAGTCAAAAGTCACCTTCTTCGCAACCATGACCTCCTTCGCAACCCGGTGAATGATCTCCGCTTGAAGATCAAATTCCCTTTGGAAACCCACGAGCGGAATCATCACCTCCGGCTTGACCGGAATCTTCTTCTTGAGCACATCCGCCGCAGCTTCAAACACCGCACGGGCCTGCATCTCGGTGATTTCCGGATAGGCAATACCAAGACGGCAACCCCGATGACCTAACATCGGATTGAACTCATGAAGATCCGCAACCCGCTGGATGATCGTTTCCACTTTGACACCGATCTTATCGGCGAGGTCCTGTTGTTGGTCCTTGGTGTGGGGAAGGAATTCATGCAGCGGAGGATCTAACAACCGAATGGTCGCAGGGAACCCTTTCAAAGCAGTGAAAATCCCAGTGAAATCCGCGCGCTGATAGGGAAGAAGCTTGGCGAGAGCCGCCTTGCGCGCCTCCACCGTGGTGGCCAAAATCATCTCACGCATCGCGTCAATGCGGTCCCCCTCAAAGAACATGTGCTCGGTGCGGGTGAGCCCAATGCCGGTCGCCCCGAAGGCGACCGCGAGGCGCGTCTGTTCAGGCGTGTCCGCATTGGTGCGCACCGCAAGCCGCGTTGCCTGGGCACACCATTCCATGAGTTGAAGAAAATTCTTGAACTTCTCGGTCTTCCTCGCGGCCTTGTCCCCATCCACAATGCCGGTGATGATTTCCGAAGGGGCTGTCTTGATCCGCCCTCCGTAAACAATGCCCGATGTGCCATCGATCGAAAGATAATCGCCTTCCTTGAATGTCTGGCCCGAAGCGGTGACCGTGAGCTTGTCATAATCAATCTCCACTGCGGCAGCACCACAAATGCAAACCTTGCCCATCTGGCGCGCCACCAAGGCGGCGTGCGACGAGACGCCACCCTTAGCCGTCAAAATCCCCTCGGCGGCAATCATTCCGCGAAGATCTTCCGGACTCGTTTCATTGCGCACTAACAGAACTTTTTCTCCCCTGGCTTCGGCCGCGGCCGCACGGTCCGCATTCAGATAGATTTTACCGGATGCAGCCCCGGGACCAGCAGGCAAGCCCTTGGCAAGCGCCTTCGCCTTGCGCACCTCCGCCAAATCAAAAATCGGCGCGAGAAGCTGGTCGAGCTGATCGGCCGGATTGCGAAGCACGGCGGTTTTCCAATCGATCAACTTCTCCTTGACCATGTCCATGGAAAATTTGAGCGCGGCGGCGGCTGTGCGCTTGCCGTTGCGCGTTTGAAGCATGAAAAGCTTGCCCTCCTGGATGGTGAACTCGACGTCCTGCACATCCTTGAAATGACGCTCCAGGGTGGAACGGACTTTGAGAAGCTCGGC
>CAIYYV010000086.1 GCA_903930425.1 Akkermansiaceae bacterium
ACCCAATTTGGGCAATCTGGCCGGCACTCAATCCACTCGCGGAGGTACCAAAGAAGATTGCCTCAGTCCCCCCGCCGGTGGGAGAACCGTTCCATTCACGGATGATGAGCTGCTTGGCGCTCGTCCACGCGGCCGCCGAACTATCGGCAAAATGGGCGATAGAAGTGCTGCCGGTGAGGTAGATGTTAGAGTCACCGGTGATGGCGAGGGTTCCCAGAGTTTCCGAATAACTATTGAAGTTCAGCGAGGATCCCACAGTGAGCGTCAGATTCGATGCGTCGTTGATCTGATGGTTCGCGCCCCAAAGCAGTGTGCCTGTGCCGGGGAAGCTGTTCGACATGGCACCACTCACCGTGATCGTGCCGTTGAGTGCGTTGCCCGAGGTTTTCTCAAGTTTCACCGGGCCTTTGTTAATCTCGGTGGTGCCGGTGTAGCTGTTACCCACTGCGCCACTGATGTGGAGAATGCCAACGCCCCCGGCGTTGACCCTCACTAGGCCATTGCCTGAAATCGCGCCGCTGGCGCTCATGGCATTGCCGTCACCGGTGTCAATGATGAGCGAATTGCCATTGAGATCCAAGGCCCGCGTAAAACCGAGGCTGGCCCAGTGGGTTTTCGTGGTGCCGACCAAGCGGCCGCTGTAACCCACTCCCACCGCCACGTCGATTTTAACGCCCGCGTCGGTGTTCGCAGGCTCCCACGGATAGAGGATATTGCTGATGTCCACCACATTGGAAGGGGCAGTGAAGGACACGGTGGTCGTGGAGGTGAGTGTGACGCCATCGGTCACGTCCGTCGCGGTGAACTCCGGCGTGCCTACCGTCGATGAGATCACGGTGAAGGTGACCACGCCCGAGATGTTAGAAACGCCCGAGGCTCCCGAAATCGTGTCAAGTCCGGCCTCGCGGCTCGAAGCGAGAGTCACGGTCTTGCCGGCAAGGGGCAGATCGCTGCCATCTAACAAAGTCACGGTGATCGTGCTGGCACTGCTGCCATTCGCCACCACCGAACTCGGCGCTGCCGATACCGTCGAGGAGCCTGCACTCGCCGCCGGATTTTCGGTAAATGTCACGGTGGCGGGCACGCTCACAGTGATGGTGTCCGTCGTGTCGGTCGCGGTGAGAACCGCATCGCCCGGCGTCGTGGATTTCACCGTGAAAGTCACCACACCCGAGGCGTTAGAAACTGCCGAGGCAGTGGTGATCGTGTCCGTACCGGCCGCGCGGTCGGACGCGAGCGCCACCGTTTTACCAGCGACGGGCAGACTGCTGGCATTCAACAAGGTCACGGTGACGGTGGAGGCATGCACGCCATCGGCGCACAGTGAAGTGGGCGATGCGACCACTGTCGAAAGCCCCGCGTCTGCCGGTGGGATTTCGGTGTAGGTCACCGTGGCGGTGGCGGTGATCACCACGCTGTCCGTCGTGTCGGTCGCAGTGAAAATCGCATCGCCAGGCGTCGTGGATTTCACCGTGAAAGTGACCACGCCCGAGGCGTTGGATTCGCCCGAGGCGGGAGTGATCGTGTCCGTCCCGGCCGCGCGGTTAGAGGCGAGTGTCACGGCCTTGCCGGGAACCACCGCGCTGGTGGCATCGAACAAGGTCACCGTGATCGTGGAAGTGGCAACGCCATCGGCCACGACCGAACCGGGCGAGGCTTCCACCGTCGAACGCCCCGCGTCGGCCGGTGTCGTGGCACCCGGCACCACCACACTGCCCGTGCCGGTAACGAAGGTGCTGTTAGAGGATGTGTAGGTGCCGGGGCCCTTGACCGCGCCACCCACCGTGAGATTCGTCACCGTGAGCACGCCGCCGGTTCCGGTATCCACTTGGTGGCCGGTTTTGATATCCAGCCCGAGGATGGTGTCACTGAAGCCGTTCATTTCCAGATAGAACGACCCGACTGCGGTGGTGCTGGTGATCGTCGAGGCATCGTTGATCTGGTTGCTCTTGCTCAGATGGATGCGCACGGTGTTGCCGCTCGGCGGGATGACACTGATCGCACCCGCCAAGGCGTCTACGCCGTCGGTCTTGTTCAATTCGACGTGACCGGAATCCATGCTGACGCCATCCGGGCTGTTGGCGACCGTGCCGCCGAGCCGAGGATCGGACGGCCACGAGCCATCGAAACGACAACCCGAAATGCGAAGAGTGCCGGGACCGGTGATCGCTCCATTGTAGGAACTCGCATTCCCGTTACCGCTGTTAATCGTGAACTGAAAACCGTTCAGGTTGACACTCGACGCCATGGTGCCGCCTCCACCATTGGTCGTCGCATTGGCAACCAACCGCGCAGGACCTGCGCCAACCGTCGCGTCAAGACTTTGCGTCAGGGTGCCGCTGATATCCCTGCGGTCAATGGTGCTGAAGGTCCACACCGGACCCTCGGTATTGCCGACGGTATTTTTCGCGACGATCTGCCATTTGTAGTTTTCAAGCGAAGTCACTTGTGGGCTGACGGTGTATTCAGCGACGAAAACGGTAGCGGTCGCGGTCGCTGGTCTCGCTTCTGACGAAGCGAGCCAAAGATAGACGTCATAGCTGGTCGCCTCGGTGGCGGCACTTCATGTGAGTTTGGCAAGGTAAGCCGGATTCACCGTGCTCGCCGCGTCGACCGGAGAGGGGTTGGTGGGCTCTCCCGGCTTTTCCGCGATGATCGGCGGTCCGTAATTGTCCACGTCAATGTAGCCAGTGCCGATGACGAAGCCGCTGCTTGCGGTGTAGGCACCTTTGGGTTTGCTGACGCCACCGACGGTCAGGGTGGTGACTTTCAAGACACTGCCGATAGCGCCGCTGCCGGTGTCCACCGTGTCCCCGGTCTTGATCACAAGCCCGCTGATTGTCTCATTGAAACCTCCCATGACGAAATGGAAGGGACCGACACCTGAGGTGCTGGTGATGGTGGAGGCATCGTTGATCTGGTCACTCTTGAGCAGCCCGATGCGCGCGGTCTGGTAGCCTGCCGGATTCACGGTGATCGGACCCGCCAAGGCGTCCACCCCGGCGGTCTTGTTCAAACCGATATGTCCCTCAGTGAGGGTGACGCTCGTGGGGCTGTTGGCCACTGTCCCACCTAAGCGAATGTCGGGACCCCAGTCGGCGGCATACCGCCCGTTCAACTGGAGTGTCCCGGGCCCCGTGAGCGCTCCATTGTAAGTTTGCGTGTTTCCGCCGCCATTGTTGATCGTGAATTGGTAGCTGTTGAGATCGACGTTCGACGCTGCGGTGGTGCCGCCGAAATACACTTTTGTATTCGCGGTCAGGCGTCCGGAATTGCCCGCGCCGACCACCGTATCCAAGGCTTGCGTTAACGTCCCGCTGAGATCAGTGACTGCCGCGGAAGCAGAGGTGACCGCCGCGAGCAGAGCGGCACCTAACAAGAGCACACGCCGGACCGGACCTGAGGAAGCCACAGTGTGGCGCGGCGCGGATTCTTGAGAGGATCGAATGGGAAACGCAGGAGTTTTTACAGCGATTGGAGCTTGCATTTTGAAGTGTGGGCGGGGATGTTCGCGATAGTGTTAGAGTGCCTTGAAGCGCCTAAAAACTAACCCCAATCCGCCGGATCTCAAAATGCAAAATCGCGTTTTTCAATGTCTTTTGTTTGAATATCTTGGCCGTGCGACTCAAATATCGCAGCGTCGTCAACATGGAGCGCGGGCTTCAGCCCGCTTTTCTCTTCAGCCCGCTTTTTGCCTGATCCTTTTCTTCCACTCCCCATTCGGGGTGATGGTGAGAAACTTGTGATCGGACGCCAAAAAAGGGCCGGGGGACAGTGCGGTCCCCCGGCCAGTGGATTTGAGGTTTCAGATTGCGGA
>CAIYYV010000087.1 GCA_903930425.1 Akkermansiaceae bacterium
CTACACCCTTTGCGATTTCAGGAAGTGGTTGGCTGCGGCGCTTCTCGTTCGATGCCGGAACGGCGACAATGATATCGACCGGCAGGTTGTGTTCCAAAATGAAGGCCGCTGCCGTTTCACAGATCGCAGTGAGGCCCGCCCGATCTCCCCGATACTTGAACTGATAGAGAAGCTCTCCAATCTCGCTGCGTTTGTTCTCGAACTGGGGATGGCCGAAGGAATCGTCGCCGACAAAGACACTCGATGAGGTGTGAACATCCAAAGCCCAGCCAATGCCCCATGGGCCGTTAATTGTGATTGGATTGATTTTCAGTGACATGGGGTAGGCTTTCGAGTCGCTTTGGCCGGAAACGTTTGGTTTGTTGGAATGAGGGGTTAGCATGCGATATGACCATAGTCGAGCCAGTGTTACATGAGCAGGCTTTCGTATTCATTTCTACCCATCACTCGTTCGGATCGTTGGGAATGGAGGCCATGACCCCACAGTCACGTGACATGCAATTATCGCGATACCCAAACCCGTCAGATCGTGGCAGCCTTCTCTCTTTCGCAACCCGATTATGGCCAGTCCAATAGCCTTTTTCCACGGCGGATCTCGCATTCCAACAATCCAACACCCGATGCCATACTTGATGAAACCACCGGGAAAGCCTGCCTTCATGAAACTTGCCATCGAGACCACCTGCCTGGTTCGTGATTTCGGGTCATTTCGAGCGGTCAATGAACTCGATCTTCGCGTGGAAGAAGGCAGGTTTTACGGCTTTCTCGGGCCTAACGGTGCGGGAAAATCCACGACCCTGAAAATGCTTACCGGTCTTCTCACGCCGACCTCTGGCACGATACGGGTTCTTGGCGAGGACATCAGCGACCCAAAGTGCGCGTTAGCAGTCAGGCGACGCATCGGAGTTGTTCCTGAGAATCTGGCTCTGTTCGACAATTTGACCGCCCGCGAATATCTCACCTTCGTCGGAAGGATGTATCGGGTTCCTCGGGAAACCGTTCGTCAACGACGCGATGAACTGCTCGAAATGATGGACCTAGTTCATGATGAGGGGAAGTTGACTTGCGATTTCTCCCATGGGATGAAGAAGAAACTCGCGCTAGCGGCAGCGCTGATACCTGATCCTGACCTGCTATTCTTGGACGAAGCATTCGAGGGAGTTGATGCCGTCGCATGCAAAGTGCTTCGGGACACGCTCAAGCGATGTGTTGAGCGTGGCGCAACGGTTTTTCTCACCTCGCATGTTCTGGAGATTGTCGAAAAACTTTGCACGGACATCGGTATTATCTCGCACGGCCGGATGGTCCACCAAGGGACGATGGAGGAACTGCAACGCGCCGGCACGCTGGAAGACAAATTCATCAGCGTCGTCGGCGAAAATCCGGAGGGCTCGAAAATGTTGAGTTGGCTGGAATGATCTTGCATCACTTCAAGCTCATCCTGCTATTGCGGTGGCAACTCACCCGCAACCAGTTGAAAAAGGATAGCGGACACGGCGCGGTCATTGCTGGTATCATTACCATCCTGGCGCTGGGGATTGCCGCCGGGAGTTTCGCGGGCGGCCTGGCAGTGGGGGCATTTGTTCTGAATGATGCTTCCCCGCAGACGATCCTGTGGATGTGGCTTGGATTCACCGTTGTGTTCCTATTCGTTTGGCTCATCGGGCTTGTAACGCACTTGCAACGCTCGGAGTCCATCGATCTTCAACAATTGATGCACCTGCCGATTCCGTTAGGACGGATATTTGTTTTCAATTTCGTCGCCTCCCATCTGACGCTGAGTTTGATCATCTCGGTTCCGGCCATGATCGGACTGACTGGTGGAATGGCCTTATCCCGTGGAGCAATGATGCTTCTGCAGCTGCCGTTGGCGCTGGGCATGATCTTCATGGTGTCCGCATGGACCTACTGCCTGCGTGGTTGGTTCGCGACCACGATGACCCACCCCCGCAAGCGCCGATCGTTTATCGTGATGCTGGCATTGTTCTGCATGCTGCTGATTCCATTGACCGAATTTCACTTCAGAAACCACAGTCCTCTTGGGAATATGCCGTCTCTTGCGGCGAGAGTGGAGGCATTGCAAGAACTTCCGTTAGCGGGGAAATTCATTCCACCTTTGTGGCTGCCGATAGGAGCGAGGTCTCTTGCCAAGCACGACCCGTGGCCAGCAGTCATGGGAACTTTCGGCGTTGTGCTCATCGGAGGTTTGGGATTGATGCGCGCCTATCGGAGCACCTTGAAATTCCAACGTGGTGAGACTGGCGGCAGAGCATCGACACGGGGCCGGGTCTGCGCGGAACAAGGCATCACGTCCACAGCCCCCCAAACCCATGCGGGATTCCTCGAGCTTCGGATTCCGATTTTACCCGAGGAGTCCTGCGCCGTGGCCCTGGCGGAGTTTCGCTCGATGCTTCGTGCGCCGGAAATAAAAATAATGTTTGGCATGTTGGTTCTGATTCTAATGATTTTCGTTGAATCCCGATCCGCCATGGGCTCAACGAAGATGCTGGAGGCCATGCAATTGTTTCGAATCCCGTCGGCGTTGATTTTCATGGCAATTCTGTTGATTCCGTTAGTCGGCAATCAATTCGGTTTCGACCGCGATGGGTTTCGTTGTCTGGTGCTCTCCCCCGTTGAACGGAGGTGGATTCTGTTTGGAAAGAATCTGGCGTTTGCGCCGTTCCTCATATCCATCAATTTGTTTTGCGTGACGGTCATGTCCCTTGGCTTCCGCTTGCCCGTACTGACCGCGCTGGCCGGATTGTTTCAGTCCGTGTCGATGGTGGCCATCCTGTTCATCTGTGGGAACCTGTTCTCGATCCTGTTTCCTTTCCGGGTTTCGTCCGGTGCCGTGAAACCCACTAAAAGACCGATGAAAATGATGCTGGCGCAGTTTTTCTGCCTGTTTGCCGTGCAGTTTGCTATGGCACCCTTGGTGCTGCCCGCGCTGGTGGAGTTTCTGCTGCGCTCCTGTACCACCGCCCCTCTGCCGATCAATTTCCTTCTCTCGGCAGTGCTGGCAGCCTTGATGAGCTATATCTATTGGCTGACACTCCAACCACTCGGAAGCTTGCTGGAGCAGAGGGAAATCCGGATTCTGTCCGAAGTGACCACGGAAGTGGAATAGCATTTTGGAGCATGAAATCCTCAATCGGGCGGAGCTGAAACCAAGGGGCTTGGCATATCGCTTACAATCTGCGATCCAATGCAACGTTTTCCTATCAAGAACACTCTGGAATCCGTCGAATCCGACCGAAAAACCATCGCCCCTCTATCCGATATTCACTCCAACGTCCCTGCCCTGCGGGTGGTCCTGCGCGAAGTCGAAGACTGCATGGTCGATGAAATCGTTTTCTGCGGCGATATGGTTGGCTACGGGCCGCACTCCGCCGGACCCAGTATCCTGCGGAACTCACAGCCGCCGACATCCGAGAAGCCGGCCTGCCCGAGGTTTCCGCCCGCCGACTCCTCAAGCGTTGATAGTGGAACAGCGGACTGAAGCGACCCTGATTTTCACTTGCCCAGCATCCTTGTGCGATCCACACATTACCACTCGTGGATGGACGGTTGAATTGAAAAGACCGCGATTCCTGCCAACCCGATTACAGAGAGGAATAACAAAATGAATTTAGGTGGATTCTCATGGAGACGGCTTGTGGGGATTTC
>CAIYYV010000088.1 GCA_903930425.1 Akkermansiaceae bacterium
CGGGGCGAACTACGGCTGGATGCGGGTGGTCTTCACCGGCAACACAGCGGGTGCCGTGATCAAGGATTGGGCCTATGACAACAGCGGCGCAGCCATCGTTGTCGGCGGGATCCAACAGGCAGCCGCCGTGGAAGGCGTCCAAGCGGTCACGCTCAGCCTCGGAACCGCCTCCGCCCTGGCCGATGCCGGCGGCGGGATCATCAGCCGGTTAGAAAAAACCGGCGGTGCCACCACCACCCTCACCGGAACGAACACCTACAGCGGCAGCACCACCGTGAGCGGCGGGAAATTGTTAGTCAACGGATCGATCACCGGCGCGGGCGCGGTCAGCGTGGCCAGCGGCGCGACCCTCGGCGGCACCGGCACCATCGCCGGCGCGGTCACCGTGAATGGCGGGATCCTGTCGCCCGGCGCGTCGATCGAAAGCCTGACGACTGGCGCGCTGACGCTCAACACTGGTTCGACCTTCGAGTATGAAATGAATTCCAAAGTGGCGTCCTCGGTGGCGGCGGACTTCCAAAAGGTCACCGGCGACTTGAGTCTAACAGGAACCGTGAACCTCACCTTGACCGATCTGGCAGTTTCGCCGATCGCATTCTCGCCAAACACCACGCTCTCGCTGATCAATTATGCGGGCGAATGGAATCATGGATACTTCACGTATGGAATGAACCAATTGACCGATGGCGAAATCTTCACTGCCGGACTCAACACTTGGCAAATTTCCTATGGTGCCACCACCGGTGGCCTGAACTTCGCCACCGAGTATACCCCGGCATCCGGCAGCTTCGTGAACCTCACCGCCGTGCCTGAGCCCGGCAGTCTGTTCGCCCTCGGCTGCCTCGTTGGCTCGGGCTTGTTCCTCCGCACCCGCCGCAGGATGGAGTGAGGATTCGGAATTAAGCATGGATGATTGCTGCCGTGGCTCATAACCCCAATGATGGCAAGGAGCGGCGAATTCCGGCCGCCGTGCCATAGCCCATGGAGGATCTCATAGACGAGCCCATGACGCCGAAGGCCATTGATTTCTGGGCCGCAAGTCGTTTCTTGATTATTTGAGTCTCCAATAGTCACCAATAGTCAAGGTTTTCGGCGCTGATCCCGGGCAGGACGCAATGACGACTTGTCGGGACGCGCGGGTGCTGCTTGCCTTGTTCTCCAGTGAGTCACTTCCCAGCAACCGCGCTGCTTCAAAGCGTTTCCCGTTCCTTTTATCTGACCTTGCGTCTGTTGCCCGGGCCGATGCGCGGAGCCGCAAGTTTGGCGTATTTGTTGGCCAGAACGAGTGACACTCTCGCCGATACGCCGGGGGCCCGCCTGGACTTGCGCCGTGATTGCCTGCAACGCTTTGGTCATGCCATCGCGGATTCTCAAGCGCCGCCTCGTTGGCCAATTGCGCTCATCAATGCGATTGCCGATCCGCAGGAGCGCCGTTTGTTAGAGGGCGTGGACGGGCTTTTCCTCTGGCTCGGTCATTTGCCCGAATGTGAGGCGGATCTCGTGCGCGAGGTGCTGTCCATCATCATCCGCGGCCAAGAATCGGACTTGGAACGTTTTGCCGAAACGGACCCGGAACGCCCCGCTGCACTGGCGGATGACGCGGCGCTCGAGGATTACACCTGCTGCGTTGCTGGCTGCGTCGGCGCGTTCTGGACCCAACTCGGATTTCTCACGCTGAAAGACCGCTTTTCCCGCGCCCCGGCCAACATTTTGTTAGAACGGGGAATCACCTACGGCAAAGGACTGCAACTCGTCAATATTCTGCGCGATTTATCCGTCGATCTTGCGAATGGCCGGTGTTATTTGCCGGTGGCGGATCCCCATGACACGCCGCGGTTGTTAGAGGCGCGCGACCATTGGCTGGAGCAGGCATGGGAGTGGGTGGGTGCCGGGTTTGACTACGCGGACACACTCGTTGCACGGCGTCTTCGGGTGGCGACGGTTCTGCCCGCAATGCTCGCCCGGGAAACATTGACCCGACTGCGTGGCTCCGTGCCAGATCTCCAGACGCGCATCAAGGTGCCGCGATCCCGGGTCTATCTGGCACTCGCCCGGGCGAGTCTTGGTCTCCGGTGAAGCCAGCGGTGAATTCAGGCGGTCAAATCATGAACTCATGAACTCCATATCAAATCGAATTTTGCTGAGTCGGCGGGCGGCATGGATGGAAACTGGGGAGAGATCCGGGCGAGAGGAGTTGAAACAAAGCATACAACGGGCGACGCTTGAAGGCACAGGCATGAATGAGAACGTGATCAGAATGCTCGTGGGGTTTGGCGTGTGGCTGCTGTGCGGTGTTGCATCGATGCAAGCCCGTGAACCGGCGCGCACCCTTGCGGATTTGGCCAAGCTTGAAGCGAGCGTTGAGGAAATTTCGCGAGCAGTTCAACCGGCCACGGTGGCTTTGCTCTCGGAGCGGACCGGGTCCTCGGGTTCCGGGGTGTTGGTTTCGCGGGATGGCTTGGTGCTCACTGCGGCGCACGTCGTTCAAGGCGCGGAGGCATTGTTAGTGGTTTTTCCGGATGGCAAACAAGTACAAGCCAAGGTGCTCGGCGCGAATTATTCAAAAGACATCGCCATGGTGAAATTGGTCGATGGCGGCCCCTGGCCGTTTGTGATCATGGGCGCGTCCAAGTCGCTTGAGGCCGGTGATTGGGTCATGGCACTCGGCCACTCAGCCGGGTTCGATGCGGGGCGTCCGCCGCCGGTGAGATTTGGCCGGGTCGTTTCGAAGGGGCCGGGGAATTTTTTAACCACGGACTGCACCTTGATTGGTGGAGATTCGGGTGGGCCCCTGTTTGATTTAAAGGGGAAGCTCGTCGGCATTCATTCGTCGATCGGGCTGTCATTGACGAACAACAATCACGCCGGCTGCGATGGCTTTCGCGAGGACTGGGATCGGATTCTGGCCGGTGAAACCTGGGGCGCGCTTTCCATGAATCCCTTTGCCAATCCGGAAATGCCCGTGCTCGGGATCGGCATGGCCATGATGCGTGGAGTCGTGGGTGTGATTGTCGAGAGTGTGGTTGCTGGATCGCCCGCAGCGGCGTCAGGCGTGAGAACCGGTGACGTGATTCGCACGCTCGACGGGAAAGTCGTGCGCGACGGAGGGGAGTTGCTGCAAATGCTGGCGAAGCGTCAGGCAGGGGATCCGGTGAAATTGGGAGTATTGCGTGACCGGTCGAATTTGGAAATGAAGGTCACGCTCAAGCGCCGCAACGAACTTTACGCACCACGATAAATCCATCCAAGGACATGCAATCATCTTTCCTTCTCATACTCACTGTTATTTTGAGCCAATGGGTGGCTTCAGCGCAGGATGACATTCCTCTGTTACGGCCGGAAGAGCGGCAGGTGGTGGATGCGCAAACTGCCGAGTTCAACCAGTCATTGATGCCGGCGCTTTCCGACGCCGCGAAATCCACCGTGCGGGTCTGGGGTGGCAAACGGCGACTCGCCTACGGCACTGTCGTGGGTGACGGACACCAGATTCTCACCAAGTGGAGCGAGGTGGCTCGCGCTGCGGCTAACCTGCGCGTGGAGACATCCGGCGGCGTGGTGTTAGACGCGGTGATTTCCGGAGTCTATCAGGACGATGATCTTGCCGTGCTGGCCGTTCGTGGCCAGGCCTTGGTCCCGGTGCGCTGGTCGAAGGAGAGTCCCCGACTCGGCGCGTTTCTAGCAGCTTCACAACCGGATGGTCGGCCGGCGGCGTTCGGTGTCGTGAGTGTTGCGGAACGGAATTTGCGTGTTTCTGATCAAGCGTATCTTGGGCTTGTCGGGTCGCTGGATTTCGCCGGGCCCGGGGTGAAAATCCACGAGGTGGAGGCGCAGTCGGGAGCCGCGGCTGCGGGATTGAAACCGGGAGACATCATCCTTCAAGTGGATCAGCGTTCCGTTTCCGGGGTGTTAGAACTCAAGAATGCACTGGTCGGTCGCCAGCCCGGTTCGAAGGTGAATTTGATTGTGCGAGTTGAAGGCGGAGAGAAACCACTGGAGGTGTTGTTAGGGAATCGTCCGCAGTTGCCGAATTTCCCGGGTGACCGGTTGCAGCAAATGGAGCGGATGGGCGGCCCGCTCAGTCGGGTGCGCGATGCTTTTCCTATGGCGATTCAGTCGGACATGCGTCCGAAGCCCGATCAAATTGGTGGGCCGGTGGTGGATTTGAAGGGGCGGGTGGTGGGCATCACGCTTGCGCGGGCGGATCGCACCCGTTCGTTCATCATGCCTGCGGCCGCGGTGCAAAGCGTTTTGAAAACGGATCCAAAGGATCCGGCCTTGGTTCACGAGCGAGCCATTGCGGAAGCGCCCGCAATGACCGCGAGGGAGTCGGCCGAGCAAGGGCGAGGACTGCAGCAACGGCAGGACCGCCTGCGTCGTCACACTGCGGAAATGAAGCGTCTTCTCGATTACATGCGTCAGGAAATGGAAGGGTTGAATCCCTAACGGATGGCCATCGTGCTTGCCTCCGCCTCTCCCCGCCGCCGAGAATTGCTGGCGCGGGCCGGGGTGGTTTTTGAGGGGGTGGTTTCTCCGGCCGAGGAAATTCACGACCTATCGATGGAGCCCGAAGTGTTATGTGAATGGAATGCCACGTTGAAGGCCGCGGCAGTGGCGACCGAAAGGCCTGAGGCCACCGTGATCGGATCAGACACATTGGTTTTCATTGACGGTGAAGCGCTCGGAAAACCGATTGATATGGAGGACGCCTACGCCATGTTGCGCCGTCTATCGGGTCGGACGCACCGGGTGTGCACCGGTGTCTGCGTGATTTTTCCGGATGGCAGTCGTCGCGTGTTTCATGAAACCAGCGATGTCAATTTCAGGATGCTTGATGATGCGGCGATTGGCCGATATTTTTCACAAGTGGATCCGCTGGACAAGGCGGGTGCCTATGGCATCCAAGAGCACGGCGAGCAAATCATCCTCGGGATTTCTGGGAATGTGGACAATGTCATGGGCTTGCCGGTGGGGCGCTTGTTGACCGTCTTGCGCGAGAAATCGGATTGCCGAGCGGCCGGGCATGGGTGAAGAATAGGGCATGGAGACGCCTCGCCGGTATCCGTTGATTTTCAATCCCGTGGCACGCAGCCAGAAGGCCGGGAAAATGCTGCGTTTTCTGAGGGCGAACGCCGAGCGATTTTCGGTGCATGCCACCACCCGTGCCGGCGACGCTCGTGAGTTTGCCGCTCGTTTTGCCGCGCAGGGAGAATCGGTGGTCATTGCGGCCGGTGGCGATGGCACGCTCAACGAGGTCGTGGCCGGGCTTGCCGGTTCGTCGACCGTGCTCGGCATTTTGCCTGCAGGAACGATGAATGTGTTTGCGCGCGAGTTGGGAATCCCGTGCCATTCGCTTTCGCGTGCCCTTGCCATCATTGATCATGGGTTCATCCGCGAGGTTGACCTCTTCGAGGCCAATGGCACCCCGTTCGTGCAAATGGCCGGCGTCGGATTTGACGCAGCCGTGATCGAAAAAACCGCTTGGAAATCAAAAAAATTGTTAGGTCCGGCCGCGTATTTGCTTGCTGCGATGCGGGTGCTTGGCGAGCCGCCTCCGCGGCTGGATGTGTTATGTGCGGATGGGCGCCACGCGCAGGGCGTCGCTGTGATTATTGGCAATGGCCGTTTGTATGCCGGGCCATTTCCATTTTTCCGCAAGGCACACATCAGGGATTCAAAACTCGAGGTGTTGGTTTACAAAAAATCCGGCTTCCGACTGATGCTTGATTCATTGCGCGGTTTGATTGTTGGCGGAATTGACATGTTAGAATCAACGGATTACCTGCAGACTGGGTCATTCACGGTGCGGGCGGACCGCGAGGTGCCGGTCCAGGTGGATGGTGAGGGGATTGGGCGCTTTCGGGAAATTCGCTTTGAGGAATCTGCGCATTCCCTTCGCGTGATTGCTCCTGAAACGTGAACGGGGCCACGGTGCGCCCATTTTTTTTCGTTAAAAACCGGATAGGTTCTTTTGCGTTCACTCCTTTATGATGGGTGCTTGCTTAAGCTATCCAAGACGTTCCGAGTGTGTTATGTTGACTCGTCTGAAGGACGGTCCCTGTTTTTCATTTGAAGTGTTTCCGTCGACAGATGCCCCAAGCCCCCGCAGTCCGTGAAACCCACCGCAAAAACCCGTTGCTGCCGATGCTTGCGTCGCCTGTGCCTCGCAGCATGGGCGGTGGTTCTCATCTTTGTCGCGGTGGTGGCCTATGCCAATATCACTGCCATCTGGACTTCTCGCGGCCGGATTTTCAGTGAGGTTTCCAAAGTTCCCCCAACCAAGATTGGCCTGGTGTTTGGAACCAGTGACCGTGTGGCGGGCCGTGAAAACCTTTATTTCCGTTATCGAATTGAGGCCGCCGTTGAAGTGTGGAACGCGGGAAAGCTCGAGACACTCATTGTTTCCGGCGACCACAGTTCCCGCTATTATAACGAACCTAACAAAATGAAACAGGCGCTGATCGAACGCGGGCTCCCTGCCGACCGCATTGTTTGTGACTATGCGGGCTTGCGCACCCTGGATTCGGTCATCCGCGCCAAGGAAATTTTCGGGGCTGACCCCATCCTTTTCATCAGCCAGCGTTTTCAGAACGAGCGCGCCATTTATCTCGCCAAGGCCAATGGCATTGAGGCTTATGGGTTCGACGCCCGGGATGTCAATGCATACGACGGGTTCAAAACCAATTGGCGTGAAGTCGGCGCCCGTGTGAAGATGTGGCTCGATGTGAACTTTCTCAATACCCGTCCCCGCCATCTGGGTGATAAATTTAACATGCCGGAATCCTCGAAGAGGGATCGATGACGGTGCGTTTAGTGACCCGATGTCACCCGCCACAGATGTCCAAGTATAGTACATCGTCAAATGGGGTTTTGCGCCTTTGAGGTTCATGGATCCGGGTTTAGTGTTTGCTTGAGCCAAGGCGTGCGACTGCGGCCAAAAACCCTCATGATTTTACGCAACTGCCTTTTTGCGATGCATTTTTTTGTTGCGGCGAGCTTCGCCCCAGCTGCGGTGACCGATATCAGCAATGCCACCACCCCTTGGGAACCGGCAAATACGGGTGCTGGAGTGAGGATCGATGACGTCGTGCCCGTGGGTAATTCCGCTAGACTGATAGGAACCACCCGGACTCATTGGGGGAGCGGCGGGTTTTCGAGGGCCTTGAACCTCAATGGCAACGCGTTCTTTATCGACAACGGAAACGGAAATGGATGCACCGCCAGCGGCACAATCTCCGGCAACGGCGTGATCACGTTAGACGGTGGAGGAAATGCCACGATCTATATCAGCGGCAGCACCGGCAATACCTACACAGGCACCAACGAGGTGGTGCAGGGTGTCGTGGGTCTTCAAAAAACTTCTGGTGACGCCCTGTGCGGACCGATCACGGTGAAGAACGAGTCCAGTTTGGTATGGGGAGCCTCCCACCAACTTCCCGACACTTCTAACGTCACCCTCGCCAGCTCGTCTTTCCTGAATCTTGCCGGTTACACCGACACCATCAACGAGTTGTATTTGGTGACGGGCACGCAGGTGAGAACGGGCACGGCCGGCATCCTCAAGGTCGCCAAATTATACATCAATGGCACCCTACAAGCGGAAGTGGCCAAAGGCGCGGACGCCGTGTATGTGACCGGATCGGGTTGGATCGAAGTGGGGGCCTCGGGACCGCTGGTCGTCGAGACGCCACCCGCGCCACCTGCGACGCCCACTCCGAGTGATGCCGCGAGCACCGTCAATCCCGCCAATTTGGCAACGCTTGATTGGGCGGATAGTTCTTTGGCTAGCAGCTATGATGTCTATCTCTGGCTCGCTTCGGCAGGAGCGAGACCCGGCACCCCGACCGCGAATGTCTCCAGCAGCAGCTATACGGTCAAC
>CAIYYV010000089.1 GCA_903930425.1 Akkermansiaceae bacterium
CCAATGGCAGTGGCAGCACAAATCTGGGGATCAACGCCTCAAACCACTACAAAATCAACAATCCGTCGGAATTTGCGGATAGCCGATTCTCGCTCTATTAGTGCAATGAGGCGGGATGGAAGTTAGTTTCGATCGCCATGGAGACCGCTTCACCGGCGCCGCGCTGATGGGACCAGCCGAGTTTGTGTTCGAGGCGGCTTTGGCTATGGGAAAATCCGCTTGCCTCCGCAGACATGCTCCCGATACCAAGTTTCATTCAACGAGGATATGATGACGCCGCTTCTGGAGCTGGCGTGGATGAAATCTTGCCCGCCCAGGGAGATGCCGACATGGGTGACTTGCTCGCTGTTCTCCCGGAAAAACACCAGGTCGCCCGCCTTCAAATCCGCGGGGTGAACCGGCTGGCCCAGCAGGAATTGCTGCTGGCAGGTTCTCGGCATCGGCATGCCGCCCACGATCCGATAGATCGCCGACACCAATCCCGAGCAATCAATGCCGGAGCGCCCGGCGCCTCCGTATAAATATGGCGTGCCCAGCCATTTGAATGCCTCTTCCTTCCAGGCAGACACCGGTATCGGTGCCAAAAGCGGCGCTATTTTCACTGCCGGAGCGGGAGCGTCCGGCGCCGTTTTTAGGGGGGCAACCGTGCGGCTCAGTGTTCCGGGGGCTTGAGCCGGTGTGTTGCCCGAACGGGACGGAGTGGAGCATCCGGCGATAACCGCCAACGCGAACGCCGCGGAGCAAGCAAGGCTGGAGCTGCGAAAGGGGATCATATCACAAATCGTTTATTTTTGCGGGCGGTATTCCTTGTTGGCGTCGGGCGCCCATTGTCTGATCTGCTGAATGCGGGTTGTGTCCAGCGGATGCGTTCGAAGAAACCACATTTGGGAACCGCCCTGCTGCTTGTTATACTCCGCAAACCTTTCCCAGAAGGCCACAGCCGCCTCGGGCGGATAACCGGCTCGGGCCATGTAAGTCAGGCCGATCCTGTCCGCGGCCGACTCCTGCGTGCGGCTGTGCGGCAGGGCCACGCCCAGCTGGGTGCCCATGCCATAAATATTCGTCACCAGCGCCAGCGTCTTGGGATCCTTGTTTGAAAGGCCTGTGCTCAGAAGCGAGCCGCCGGTCTGAAGCACCATCGCCTCGCTCATGCGCTCGGCGCCGTGATGCGCCGTGGCGTGGGCGACTTCGTGGCCGATCACTGTCGCCAGGCCGGTTTCGTCCTTGGTGATTGGCAGAATGCCGGTATAAATTCCAACCTTGCCGCCGGGCAGACAAAACGCATTGGCCTCCTTGCTTTCGAAAACCACAAACTCCCATTGTGCGTTCGGCATGTCGCCCGCGGCCGCGGCCGCGACTCGGCTGCCCACCTTCTGAACCAGCGCGTTGAGCGCCGGATCCCGGTTGATCGGCACCTCCTTTTTCAGCTGATTGAAACTCGACAATCCCAGTTCCATCTCCTGGCCCTGCGAGACAAAACCGGTCAGCTGCCGCCTTCCTGTAATTGGCTCGGTCGTGCAACCGGCGATGACACAGGCCGCAGCCAGACTCAAAACCCATTTGTCAGCCAACATCTTCTTCATGCTTCCAGTGTAATCCATTCCTCCTCCACGGACAAGAAAAACTGCCAGGGCAATGGCGCAAGTTGATGGATTCAATGGCTGCAGTTATGGCTTGCACAGGAGCAAAAATCAGTTACGTTTTCGGCACATAGACGCAGTTGTTCCAATGAGGGTGGCAAAGGAAACGCGAAGGGCGGGTCGAATTAGCCGAGTTTTCGGCTTGTGTGCCCGCATTTTCACGGCGCTCTTGCTCGTCATCCAGATCGTCTATACTCCCATCCACATCATGCGAGTGCCCCACTCCGATGAAGCGGATATCATCGCGAGCTCGCCCCTTGTGATCGCCGCAGCCTCGTTGGTTGATGCAGATCAAGATGGCGATGGACACCATGAGCGACATTCGGCTTCCCAGCATAAACTCAAGGTGTTGAGGTCCGAGCGGTTGGTGATGGGTCAATTATTTGCGGTTCCGGCAGTGCAGTTGGTAGATGCGCCGCAATACTGCCCCAAACCAACGGTGGTTGGTTTCTCGGGCCTTTCACCGCCCCAGTTTACTCGTTGCTGGCAATTCCTCTTCCGTGCGGCACTTCCTGTCCGTGCACCTTCCATTCTTTCTTGATAGTCCTTAAAAGACTGGCCTCAGCGTTGGGCGGCTCGTATTTCGCCTGACATAACTTATTCCCTCTATTAACCGTCGCGTCGTCCGCTCCCGCGACAGCCCTGTCGGGTGATTTTTCGGAGCGCGAAGAAAATTTTGTAGATATGAAGATGATTTGGATTCAAAAGGGTGCAAGCCTCCTCATGGCGAGCACGATTCTCGGTGTGGTAAATGGGTGTTCGCGAAATGGGATGGTTGCCGGTAACGGAACTCATGATGCGGCGGGCGACACGCCGAAAACGGCACAAATAAGTGTCTTTGGCGAACGTCACGAAATTTTTGCAGAACATCGGTTAGTTCTAGCGGGCACTCCAACCAAGTTTGTGACGCATGTCACGGATTTAAAGACACTTGAACCGCGCCGCGAAGGACCGGTTCGGTTCCAGCTCCGACTGGGCCAGGATGCACCAATCGATCAAGTTGAAAAAGCTCCGATGCGGGCGGGCATTTACGAGGCCATGCTCACATTCCCGAAAGCAGGCGATTGGAGTGTGGCGTTGACGGTCCCCACCGAAGAGGGAGAGAAGACAATAACCTTCCCACAGGTTAAAGTTTTTGTATCGGCAGAAGAAATTGCCAAAGCGCCCGAGCCGGAAGCACCCACCGGAATCAGTTTCCTGAAGGAACAGCAATGGAAAATCCTGGCAGGCACTGAGCCTGTCGGAAAACGGAAATTAGTCGAGCAATTGCGCCTCCCGGCGATGGTGGCGGCTCGTCCGGGAACTTTGGCCGCCATAACACCACCCATTGCGGGGCGTTTGTTGCTTCCACCGGGCAAATCCATGCCGCTGGTCGGAGAAAAAGTGACAATTGGGCAAACGTTAGCCCTCCTTCAGCCTTCGTTCTCCGAGATGGCGGCGCGGTTTGTGGAGTCGGAAGGCGAAGTTGCACGAGCCAAGCTTGCAGTGGAACAGGCCGACCTTTCGCTCAAACGAACTGAGAAGCTCGCTAAAGCCGAAGCCAAGTCTGGTCGAGAGTTGCAGGAAGCCGAGTTCGCAATGAGGTTTGCCCAGGCCAAATTCGATGCAGCACTGGCGCTTCAAAGCACTTATCGACAGGCGAATACCAATCTTAGCCCCCAAAATGCCGGTTCCAGCCAGCCGGTCATCGAATTACGCTCGCCTATCGCCGGAACCATCATAAGCCAATCGGGTGCCGCCGTAGGAGAATTCATTACCTCGGAGAAAGCTGTGTTCACCGTACTCGACTCGGAGACTGTGTTTATCGAATCGCATGTCCCCGAAGCGGGTGTCAAGCGACTCGGCGCGACAAAGGCAGCGAGCTACGAGGTGCCGGGCGAAACAGGATTATTCATCCCTATAACTGGCGATGGCAGCGGACACCTTGTGTATCTGGGAATCCACGTGGATGCTGCTACGAGAACCGTACCTTTGATTTACGAAACAAAGAATCCCGCAAATCGATTGAGAGTGGGCCAGTCCGTGAACCTTTTTGTCGAAACTGCCCGGGCGGAAGACACCTTGGCCGTCCCCAG
>CAIYYV010000090.1 GCA_903930425.1 Akkermansiaceae bacterium
GGCCCCGGCATCGCCCGCGGCCAGGTGAAATACCTGCAAGTCTCCAAGGAAGTGGCTCCGCTGCTCGAGAAGTTGACCTGCGGCGAGTTCCGCAGCACGCACCCGTCGTTCCAGGATTTCTATGCGACGCCCGTCCACCATGTGGCCGGCCCGCCGCACAGTTACACCACCCGCACCGCCAATGCCTTGCAATCGCATTCGTTCCGGGCCGGCACCGCCGCTCCGGGAAACGACGGCCTCCTGACCATCACCGAACAAGCCGGCTGGCCGAGCTATGCCGCCAAGACCGTGCTCGGCACCGTTCCCATCGCAGCCGACGGCGCGGCGAATTTCACCGCTCCGGCTGGCGCGGTGTTATATTTCCATCTGCTAGATAAAGACTTCAACGAATTGCAGCGGATGCGCAGCGTGGTCCAGCTCCAGCCCGGCGAACGCCGCGGCTGCATCGGCTGTCACGACGACCGACGCAAAGCGCCAACCCCCGCCTTGTCGCTGACACCACCGCGCGTGGTGCCGCTCGAGCCACCGCCGTGGGGCGCGGTCCCCTTCGATTACCAGCGCGTCGTGCAACCGGTGCTCGATGCCAAATGCCTGGGCTGCCACCACGACGGCACCCTGGCCGGCCGCACCGACCTGCGCGGCCTGCTCGACGCCCAGCGCGTGCCCGCCTCCTACCGGGCGCTGATCTCCGGCGGCTGGGTCCACTACTTCGATTGGATCTACGGGTCACGGCATTTCAAGGCCGAGCCGCTCAGCTTCGGCACCCTGCAAAGCCGCATGTTCGAAGTGCTCGCGCGCAAGTCGCACCAAGAAGTCACCCTCGCCCCCGCTGAACTGCGCGCACTCAAGGCCTGGATCGACCTCAATTGCCCGCTCTGGCCCGATTACCGCTTCCGCCCGGATCGCCCGGCCACGCTCGCCGGACCCTGATTGCTAGGAATTTGCTTTTGTGGTGAAGGCCGTTCCAAGAGCCGGTGGCCGGAGTGGAGGGCGGGGAAAAGGGGGTGATGACATTGAGCCGGGTTCCTTCCTCGCGGAAGACGGGTTTGCCCTCCTTAAGCGATTCCATCACCAGATAGAGCGGGCGTGGAACCGGGTCGGTTAGGGGCACGATGAATGAGATTTTTTGGGTGGCGTGGAAGCCCGGTTCGACCTAGCAGGAGAGATCGGCGCCGGCCACGGCCAGCGGGCCGCCGGGCCGGTCCCAGTGTGCGCTTCAGCGCAAAGTCAGCTGGTTGCCGAAGAGACCGCGCCGAAGCGCAGCATCACCACCTGGTCCTGCGCCACGGCGGGCATGTCGATTTTGCGCTCATACAGGACAAAATCCTTCACGTCCTGCAGCACCTGGATGGGCGGCTGTTGGAGATCAGAATTCCAGCCGCCGCCAGGCACCTTGACCGGGCGCGGCGCGGCATCGTCGAGACGGATCGTCCAGGCGGTGTCAGAGGCCAGATCCAGAGTCGCCAGCGCTCCCGGTGCTGACGGGGTCCCGGCCGGAGCGCCCGGCGCGGCGGACCCCAGCAGCGTTAGGGCGCCGATTGAAACTAACAAGATACGGAACGGCTTCATTTTGTTAGAATGTCATTTCAACACGGTGCGCAGCGCCTCGGCCCAGATGGCGTAACCCTTTTCGGTGGGGTGCGTGCCGTCGTCCATGATCTCCGTGGAGAGCGAGCCGTCCGGTTGCAGCAGTTTGGGTCCGAGGTCGAGGAACGTGAGTTGTTGGGATTTGGCATAGGTTGCCAGCAATGCGTTCAAGGCGGTGATTTTCGGGCGGAACGGATTGTCCGCTGCTGCACCACGGGGGAACACCGCCATCAGAATGATCCGCGAGTCGGGCGACTTGTCGCGGATTTTCTGGCAGATCGCGGCAATCCCCGCGGCGATCTCGGGCGGGGTGTTTTCGCGCGCGTTGGCGGTGCCGGTGAGGTTGTTAGTGCCGATGTTGATGACCACATAGCGCGGTTTGAGTCCATCGAATTCTTCATGCTCGAGGCGCCAGAGGACGTTCTGGGTGCGGTCCCAGCCGAACCCGAGGTTGAGGACGCGCCAGGCCTCGAAGAGTTTTTTCCATGCGTTAGGCCCGCGTTGGAGCTTGTCCTTGGGATGATTGCCGCCCCAGAAATGGGTGATTGAATCGCCGATCATCACGATCTCCGGATTGAAATCCTTCTTGGCCACGAGCACCGCTGTGTGCCGCGCATTCCAGTCATAGACGTCGTTTTCAAGTTTGGGCACGGGCACCACCGCATTGTTGGCCGGCGGCGCCGCCGCGGTCGGACTCGCCGGGTCAGCCGCCATGAGCGACCCGCCCGCCAACACCAGCCACATCACACACAAGCATTTTATTTTCATAGGAAAGGGGGATACTCTCACCAACGGGAACATCTTGCGGTTTTCCGCGGAGGTGGGCATACAAGGTCCGCACATCCGCCGGCTATGTATCGCTTTGCGTTGTCCATGATTTTGTGTCTGCTGGTTTGCTCGCCGCTGCCGGCGCAGGAGGGCGGGGAATGGGGGTTGGTTAGAAGAATTGCGAAGCCGTCCCAAGCCGAGAGACCCGAGAGAAGCGGCCCGCGAGGCAGCGACTCCCGTGCGCCGCGAGATGCTTAACCGAGGGCTTACGGAGGCTATCACGCGTGGCCAAACGACCAAAGCGGAGAAATACCGTGCGGCCATCGCCAGTTTGCCCCAAATCACCGGATTGATTGTGCGTGAGGAAGGGAAAAAGATCCTGCTTGAAAATGTCGCGGGTGCTGGCATGGTGCCGGTGTTGCAAGATGATTTCAAACGACACATCATTGAAGAAGCAGCGACGCGAAAGTTACCTGGAACGGATCAGGATCGCCCGCTCGACACCGTCGCGGATGACTTCCGAAGAGTTCTATCAGCAGATGGAACGATCAACGGGAACGCAGACGAGGTGGATCTTATCAGGGAGCAATTCAACGGAATTGCCAGCGAAGCCTCACTGAAAGGGTATCTTCATGAAGAACCATTCCTACTGACGAGGGGGGGGAGTCGAGCATGACGTGGTTTTTGACTACGAAACATCCACGATTCTGAAGTTCACCAAGCCAGGTAAGGCCGCCTATGTGGTGAATTTCGATTTAGGAACACCCAGGATGGTTCCAGCGATGCCATTGGAGTACATGGAAAGGTTGATGCTGCAAAACGAGATTTTCCGTGATAATCTTCGCTTTGTCGGGATCGGAGGCGACGATGGAGCACGACAAATCATCACCAGGCAGAACATTGTCACTGGGAAACCTGCCAGATGGGAAGATATCATCCAACTAATGGTGGATGATCTTGGATTCATCAAACTGAGGCACAATCACGGCATTGGATACGACGACTCCTATGCGTTCGTAAGTGATGATTTCGCCGTTTTCGACATGCGTCCGGCAAATGTGTTTGTCACAGAAAGCGGCGTCATCGTTCCGGTGGATTGCATCCCCGTGCGATTCCCTCCTGGCAAGAGGGAATTCTTTGACAAGTGACGCGGGGACCACTCGCAGCCATTGCGCCTGACTATCCCACCATCATGTCCCCGACTCCCACGAGATTGGCAAAACGTTTACCGCTGCTGGCGGCAGTGCTGGTGGCCGCGGCCTGCCCGACCCGGACGCTGGCGGCCGACCCGCTCAGCGAGTTAAAACTTGCGCCCGTGCCCCTCAAGCCATGGGTCTTCAAGGGCTTTCCCATCCTGGCATGGTGGCCGCCGCCGGGCACCGCCACGCTCCAGGATTTCAAAAACTATCAGGAGGCGGGCTTCACCCTCTACTGTGCCAACCCCGACGCCGGCTTCGAGTCGTCGTTGCAACTCGCACGCCAGGCCGGCCTGCCGGTGATCGCCTGGCGCACGCGCCAGGGCTTCTCCACGCCCGCGCCCAAGCAACCGGTGCTGTTCCCCACCACCGACACTAACATCGTCGGCTGGATCGTGTGCGACGAGCCATCGGGTTTGGCCCCGGTCACCGCAGCCATCACCGATGCCAACCGCCTTCTGTTATTGGGGGCCGACCGACTGGGACGCGTCGTGGGACAAGAAGGCCATCGTCGATCCCGCCACCGGCGGCAAAACCGACTTGTATGAATCGGTCAAGGCCATCAACCAGAGCGTGCGCGCCATGGGTGACATTCTGCTAGGCCTGACCCAGGATGACGTGGTCCATACCGCCCCGCCTGCCGGTCACCGGGCCTTCAAGCCGGGCCAATATTGGATCTCGGGCCTCGCTGCGAGGAACGCGGCCATCGGGTTTTTCCACGATGCCGCGGGCACGCCCTATGCCATGGTGATCAACCAATTGCACGGCATGAACCAGTCCGCCAAGACCACCGCCGACACGCTCGAGCTGACCTTCGCGTCTAACGTCACCGCGGTGACCGCCGTGAATTGGCTCGACGGCCAGCCCGGAAAACTCATGCTTAAAAACCACAAGGTCGTGCTGCCCGTCAATGGCGGCACGGGCGTGCTGCTCAAGGCGCAGATTCACCCCCCACAACCCGAACCTAACACGATCATGCAAAACCTCCCGTCCCCCCCCGTTTCCAGCCCCGGACGCCAGCCGCAGCCGGGTTGATCGCCGCAACTTCCTGAAACTCACCGGTGGGGGAGGCGTGGCGTTTCTCGCCTCGCGGCTGCCGGTGATGGCCGGGCCGTTCGAGGGCGCCGACTTTGAAAAACTGGTGCCTGCAGACAAGAAGTTGAGCGCGGCATGGGTCAAGAGCCTGTTCGTGCGCGGCACACCCCAGATCTATCAGGGCAAGGAACTCGACCTGATCGGCAGGCCAGTCGGCGGTCTCTGCGCGGGACAACTGTATCTCGGTGGCGACGGCCGGCTGTGGCATTGGGACATCTTCAACCAGAACATGGGCACCTCGACCGACGGAGATCATTATGCCAAACCGATGACGGCGACTTTTCCGTTAGAACAAGGATTCTCGCTGCGGGTCGGCGAGGTGACCAAGGCCCTCGACAAGACGGGTTTCAAGGATGTGGCATTTCGCGGCGAGTATCCGCCAGGCAGCGTGACCTACCGTGAGCCGGGCCTGCCGATCGAGGTGCAATTGGAGGCGTTCTCGCCGTTCATCCCGCTCAACACCGATGACTCGAGCCTGCCGGCCACCGTGATGCGCTTCAGCGTCACCAACACCGGCGCGCATGCGCTCGAGGTGGAACTCACCGGCCGCCTGGAAAACGCGGTCTGCCTGAACCATCGCACCCAGCCCGGCGTGCGGCGCAACCAGATGGTGCGCGGCAAGGACTTTTCCTTTCTGGAATGCTCGGCGGGCAGGAAGGCTGAGCCCACCGCACCAGCCCAGCCGGATGTCGTGTTCGAGGATTGAGCATGTCCCAGACTTCATCCCGCACGATGAGTTCCCGCAGCTTCACCAAGGACGAGAGCGGATACTCAGGGGCCGGTCCAATGGCCGGATTCGCCCGGGGGACTCAAGCGATCAGCATTCGCTCCAGCGCTGCGTCCACCTCGGATTTCCTAAATCTAACAGCCCGTCCGATTTTGAAATACGGAATCAGTCCGGCCATGCGCCAGCAGTAGAGGTTGCGCTTGCTGATGTGGAGGTAGATGCAGGTTTGTTTTTCGGTCATCAGGGATGTTAGAACTTCGGTGCGCGGGCAATCAGTGGGCGTGTCCATGCCGGCGTTGGCCATGTCAACCACGGTCTAACGGGTGGGGTGGCGACAAATGGGTGACAACTCGGGAGGCTGCCGATGAATACGCTCATCATCGACTGAATAGAACTTCTCAGTTTTTAGCGGATCTTGAATGAGGGCAGGTGTTTGTTTGATGCCGACAAATAGCGATCCTTCTTCACCTTTTTTCGGCTTCTTCATGAGGGGTGACGAAGATCAAGCCACGGCTTCTCGAAGCACTTCAGGATGTTTGAGAGCGATGGTGATAAGCATGCGGGCCGCACCGGAAGGTTCGCGCTTTTTCTGCTCCCAACTGCGCAGCGTGCTGAGTCCGATTCCGAGAAGATCGGCAAAGGCTTCCTGTGTCAGGTCGAGTGATTGACGGACCTTGGCGACTTCGCTCTTCATCGCCCATGCCTTGGCGGACTTGTGGCGCTGTGATTAAGGATCCACCGCGACGCGGGTGTCGAACACCGCCAGTTTGCGGATCAATGGCGTGGCGGCGCTGGCCGTGACGCGCACGCGCACCGCGGAGAGCTGGATCGGGCTGATGCGTTCGATGCGCTTGTGGCCGATGCAGGTGCCGCCGCCGATTTTCTGCCAGGTCTCGCCGACTTTGCCTTCGACGACATAAGCGCGCACGCGTTCGCCCTCGGTGATTTTTTCCATGAGCATCACATGATCGATGGTCTTCGGTGAGCCCAGGGAAAGTTCCACCATGGCGCCCTCGCCATTGGTTTCAGCCAGGCTCTTGCCGAAGCGCCGCTGGATTTCCCCACCGAACTCGCGGAAGCGCTGGAGTTGCTCCTTGGGCACGAGGCCATCCGGGCCCGGCGCGGCATTGATCAACAGGTTGCAATTGTTACCCACCGACCCGTAATAAATGTCCATCAGTTCATTGAGGCCGCGCAGTTTTCCGTCCACCCCGGGCTGCCACATCCAGTCGCCGCCTATCAGATTCACGTCGGCTTCGCCCGGGCACCAGTCCTTGCCATCGGGGCTGCCGCCGCTTTGGTCAAAGGGAAAATTCGCGCTCGACCAGCAGGGATAGGTCATGCGACCGGTCTCGTTGCTCACGCAGCGAATTTGCTGACGGGGGTTCGAGGTGCCGTTCATGAGCATCGCCTTGGGCTGGAGTTTCAAGGCCACCGGCATCACGTCGAAACCCGCCTGCGCGGGGTCAGGCAAGCCGCCGTCAAACCAAATCTCGGCCAGCGGCCCGTAGTTGCCCCACAGTTCCTCCGCCTGCTTGAGCTTGGCGGCGGCATACTCGGCCTGGCGTTTGGGATCGCCGCCGCTGCCGCGATTGACCCGGCCCGGGTGGTCCACCTGCCACCACCCGTTGACCTTCATGTGGCAATACAAGCCCGGTGCCACCCCGGTCTTGCGGCACGCCTCGACAAAGTCCTTGACGATGTCGCCCTTGCCGCCGCGCCACGGCGACTGTTTCAAGCCATAGGCATAGGCAGCACTCTGCCACAGCATGAACCCGCTGCCATGGGTGGCTGTTAGAACGGCATACTTGGCCCCCAGCGCCTTGGGAACCTCCATCCACTGGGCCATGTCCAGGTCTGCGGGATTGAAGACCTCGGCTTTCGGGAAGTTGTCATACTGGCGGTGATCCCAGCCGGGCTTGAACACATTCACGTCATAGTGATAGAAAACCCCGATCTCATAGTCCTGCCAGAGGGCCTGCTCGGCGGTCGGACGCGCCAGCACGACTTCCGCCGCAGACGGCAGCACCATCAACATGGCATTAGCTAACAATACTAGGCAGGGCGTGTGACAACGACGGATGTTAGGCATGATTTTCATGATTTTAAATGCTAGGAAATTGGTTTCCCGGTGAAGGCCGTTGAAAGAGCCGGTGGCCGGACCGCAGGGCGGGAAAAAAAAGGGGGAAATTTTTTCTTCCGTTAGATTGTTAAAATCTCAGGGGTGGGCTGACGACGCATTCGTGGCTGAAGCGACTGGCGGCGACAAGCTCTTTTCGCACTCCCGCGCTGGGCGCGCTGGTGCCTTAGAGGAGCGGAGCGACGGGGCGGCAGTGCCGCGCTGGATTCAGGACATGATTCGCCTGCGTAACCCGTTGAAAATGAAAGAGTGCGCGCGATAGGACTCGAACCTACACAGGGTTGCCCCCACTAGAACCTGAATCTAGCGCGTCTACCAATTCCGCCACGCGCGCACTTTGGGCCTTGCGACCGGGCGGAAAAACAACATGCAGAGCGGGAGATTGCAACCTCGATTTCGACAAGGCAGGCAGAATCATGGCGTGAAATGGACGGAAGTCTCAGAGAATTGAGGAGTTTTGGATGTGAAGTTTTCGACGTTGCCAAGGGAACCGCTTCTCCAGCACGCTGTTGCCATGCAGAAAGCCTCGCCCCTGATTCTTGTCCTCATCCTGGTCGTGACGGCGGCCAGCCTCTCGCTGCGATCGAAGGTCGCGCCTGCAGTGGCTCTCACTGCCCCGATAGTCAGCACTCCCGTTCCGGAAATTCAAAAACCCCAGGCCATCGCTGCGGTGATACCCTCGTCTGTCGCCAAAGCGCCCGCTGCCACCGCAGTCACCCCCCGGCCATGGCCACAATCCGCATCGGACATCAAGCCAGACGGCGCCGCCACTTTCGGTTCCTTGAAAAATGGTCTTCGCTACATCATCTTTCCTAACAGCGAACCTCCCAAGCGGGTTTCGATTCGTTTGCACATCGCTGCGGGATCCCTGATGGAAATGGAAGATCAACGTGGCATCGCGCATTTTCTCGAGCACATGATGTTCAATGGCACCAAGCATTACTCGGCCGAGTCCCTCGTTCCCCGCATGCAGCGCCTCGGCATCGCCTTTGGTGCCCATGTCAATGCCTACACTTCGTTCGATGAAACTGTGTATATGCTGGATTTGCCTGATCTTGCAGAGGACACCCTGCAGCTTGCGTTCACGGTCATGCGTGATTTTGGCGATGGGGCGCTGCTTACTGCGGATGAAATCAACAAGGAGCGCGGCGTCATTCTAGCAGAAAAAGTCAGCCGCGATTCTGTGAATTATCGCCTTATGGAACAGCAATTTTCAAAAATGCTGCCAGACTCTCTGGTCAGCCAGCGCTTTCCGATCGGCACAGAGGCCGTGATCCGGTCCGCCACTCGTGAACGCTTTGTGGATCTTTACAGCCGTTATTACACGCCGGAGCGTATGACCTTCGTGGTGGTGGGCGATGTGGATCCGGCAGACCTTCGCGGGCGGATTGAAGCCGCGTTTTCTTCCATGAGTCCGCCAGCGCAAACGGCC
>CAIYYV010000091.1 GCA_903930425.1 Akkermansiaceae bacterium
CATCACCGACCGCGAAACCGGGCAATCCAAGGGATTTGCCTTTGTGACGCTCGGGGATCAATCCCAGTTGAACGCGGCTGTTGAAGCCCTCAACGATTACGATTACAACGGACGTCCCCTTCGCGTGAACGCCTCCGAGCCCAAGGAATCCCGGCCCAGTGGTGGCGGCGGTTACGGTGGTGGCGGTGGCGGCGGCGGCTATAAAGGCGGCGGCGGCGGCGGCTATAAAGGCGGCGGCGGTGGCGGCGGCTATAAAGGCGGCGGCGGCGGCGGCGGCTATAAAGGCGGCGGCGGCGGTGGCGGCAACCGCGGGGGTGGTGGCTGGTAAGTCCAGACCCACTCACGGAATTTTCAACCGCACCCGGACCTCTTCACAGGGGCCGGGTGTTTTTTTGTTTGCCGCCTCGTTTTCAAAGGTCTTGGCCTCATGGGATGTCGCGCAACTTTTGGCTCGGCAGCGGGTTCGTTGGAGGTAGATTTCGTTCGCAGCATGATTCACCAACCCTTCAAATCCGATGACAAGTGGGAGCGCGATCCCGTTTGGAAATTGCTCGGTCACGCCAGTCCGGTTCGTGTCGGCTTGAGGTTTGCGGATGACACGGTGCGGATGGCTCGCCTTGCTGGCCAGTCGCGCTCGTCGTGGTGGGCGCATTTTTGGGCTCCCATGCCACTCGCGGGGCTGGCGGTGGCTTCCGTGGTTTTGGTGATTTCGGTCGGCCTGTGGATGGATCCTGCATTTGAGTTAGATTCTCCGGGTGTCCTGTTTGATGCCAAGCTAGCCGCCGTGATTCAAGACATCGCCGAATCGGAAACGCTCATCGCAGCGGTCGATCAATTGGATGACTTCAGCGATACGGAATTGGTGAGTTTGATCGGATTTTAAGCGCTTCCCAGTCGTGCGGCATTTCTGCATGCTTGCCGCGTGATGCCTTGTTTGATTTTTGATCTGGATGGGACTTTAGTCGACTCGTTGCCCGGCATTGCGGGGTCGCTCAACCGGACGCTTGCCGCGCATGGGATGCCGGTCCACTCGTGTCCCGCCATCCGTGCATTCATTGGGGGCGGCTTGCGCTTGCTCGTCGAGCACGCGGCACCCGCCGGCACCGCCCCGTCGCTGATTGATGCGCTCGTGGTTCATTACAAGCAAGACTACGATTTGACATGGGCTTCAAATTCATTCGTTTATGACGGCATTCACGAGATGTTAGGTGGGCTTCAGGAAAGCGGTTTTCAACTCGGTGTGTTGTCGAATAAAATCCATGATTTCACAGTGGTCATGACTCGCGCGGTGTTCCCTCACATCCATTTCGTTCAAATACTGGGTCAGCGGGAGGGCATTCCGCAAAAGCCCCACGCGGCGGGGGCAATTGAATTGGCTAGGGCCTTCGGGGTGGCTCCCGGGCAGTGTGTGTTGATTGGTGACTCGACGATTGATTTGGAAACGGCCGCCAACGCGGGCATGCCGGCGGTTGCCGTTGCATGGGGTTATCATGATTCCGAGAGGTTGATAGATGCCGGGGCCACGCGGCTTATTCGGCACCCGTCGGAGTTGCCGGGCATGCTTGCCGAACTATCAGATAGAAGACCGCAGGCCACTGATTGAAACGCGAACGGGCGATCCTCCGTTGGCGTTTGATTTTTGGTTTGAGTCTAACGGATAGCGAGGATTTTTACGATAGCAGCGAGGGCGGCGAGAGTCAGAATTCCACCTGCGGCAATGCCGGCGAGAAGGTCGATCACGGTGGAGTTGGGGCGATTGGGAGAGGAGGATTTGGGGAACACGATCAAGGCATAGAGCATGCCGGCGATCAGTCCGCCGAGGTGGGCGGCGTTGTCGATGAAGCGGTAGCCGATCAGGCCGATGAGTCCCGTGAGCAGGGTTCCTGCAATCAGCCGACGGTTGGCCTTATGGGGGACGAGGCGGCCGTGGAGGGCTTCGAACACGAGCAGGAATCCGAGCCATCCCATGAGTCCGCCGGAGATTCCCACGGAGGGGGCCCCCACGAAGCGCGCGGAGGCCTGGCCGCCGACGCAGATGGCGAACAGGAACACGAGACAGAGGTGGGGCCAGCGGGCGAAGACTTCCAGGCGCTTGCCAAGGTAGAGCAGGGCGGCTGCGTTCATGAGGAAATGGACGACATTGCCGTGCAGGAAGGGAGCGGTGAAAAGCCTCCACCATTCGCCGTGCAGGTAGAGGTCTTTGACCAAGCCTGCGGCGGTGACGCCGTTCCAATTGTGGAAAAGCGACATCAATGAGGCCAGGCCGGTGGTTTTTACGTCGCCAAACATTTGGGTGAGAGCGACCAAAACGATCAGGCCGAGGCCGGCTTTCGTGACGGGTGATTTCTGAGAGTCCAGCCAAGTTTCGAAGCGGAGCATGGGCACTGTTGCGGCGACATCCTCGGGGGTCCAGTGCGCGAGTTCCCGGAGTCGTTTGCGCGACTGATACCACGGGATGAAAGCGAACACGAGAAACATGAGGAGCGAGATGCCGATCGACATGGAGGAAAGCATGGCGTGCAGCGCGAAGGCGATGCGTTCTGCGGGAGCCGCGACACTGGGTGAGAAGCACCATCCCTGATAGAGCATATATGCGGCCAGTCCCGCGAGCAAACTGCCGAACCAGCGGAGATTGCCGATTGCGTCGAGCCGATGGGCAGAGGCGTGGCGTTTGCGTGTGACGAGGACCGCATCGGCGGCACCGGGGAGTTCCTCAGGCAGGATCATGTGATCCCGGCCGGGCATCCAGACCAAGTTCACCCCCGCGTCCGAGTCGTTGCGGATGGCGGTGATGAGAGTGTCGACCGATTCTGAGGGATGGATTTTCCCTTTGAAATCAAGCCATCCCCAGCCATCGGGGGCCTTGGGAAAGGCGTCGGCACGTGCCCAGACTGGGGCTTCCGGGGCTTCATGGGCGGCTTGCGTCACCCCGTGAAAGCGTCAGGGTTGAGCGGATTTTTCTTCCGATTTAGGTGCGGCCGGAGCGGGCGCGGCGGGCGGCGGGGTGGCCGTCTCGGAAGCGGGAGCGGGAACCGGAGCGGTGGCCGGAGCGGGTTCAGTGGCAGGAGGCGGGGTAGGGGACACCGGTGGCGTGACTGCGGGCTCTGCGGGACTGACATCGACTGGCAATTCTTCGCTGAGAGATTTGGGGGGTGCCGGTTCGGTGGGTTGCGCGACCTCGACCTTGGCGGCGGGACTTGGCGGCGTGAGCAGCGAGGTTTTTTTGTTTTTGTGACCGATGAGGACGGCGAGGACGAGGCTCAGAAGAAAAAACAGGGACCCGAGATAGACGGTGCCACGTTGAAGGACGTTCGTCGTGCGGGCTCCGAAGACTTGGTCAGTGACGCCCGCTCCAAAAGCGGCCCCGAGACCTTCTTGCTTGGGACGCTGCATCAGGATGAGCAACATCATCAGAAGGCAGACAATCACGAAGACCACCAAGAGGAGGTCGATACTAATGGAGAGCCAGTCAATTGCAGCTAAATTCATGGGCGCGGGACTATGGGTGCCGTCTTCCTGCTTGTAAAGCGATGAGTTTGGTCAATTTTCGACTGGGTGTTTTCAAGAAGGCCAGCAAGCCGGGCGAAACGGGATTCGTCCGGCTTGGGGGATGGATTTTCGGGGATCAAAGATCGCTCTCTTTGATATCGATGGACGAGTATTCACCGTCTTTGCGGCGATACACGATGGTCAGGCAATCGCGGCGCGCACTCTTATAAAGCACGAAGGGCCTGTCAGAGAGTTCCAATTGCATGATGGCGTCCTCCTTATACATGGACCGGATGGCATAATGGTCCGCATGCACAAGGTAGGGGACGGGATCGACGTCCGAACCCTCGGGATGGTCGAGAACTTCGGTGGAGAAGTAGCGTTCATCCAAATGGCGAATCGACTCATTGCGATGGGGGCGATGTTTTTTCATCAGGCGCGTCTTATGCTTGCGCATGCGGCGGGCGATTTTTTCGATCGTTTCATCGAGGGCGATATACATATCTTTGCCTTCGGTGTGAGCTTCGATGGTGATATGGTTTGCGCAAAAAAGAATGATCTCGGCAACGTGCCGGTTTTTTTGCACATCGAGAATCGCTTTGGCTTCGACGATTCGCGGATAGTCGAGGTGGAGGCTCTCGATTTTCCGGTGGGCATGTTCCCGGAGTGCATCAGTCACTTGTTCGTGCCGCACCGTGACGGTGATCGGCAGGTTGACGTTGGCGGTTTGCATGATTTTATGGGATTGGTTAGGGTGAATGGATGACAGTTTCATCTGTCCTATCCGATGACATCATGAACGAGGATTGAAGAGAATGCCATGTTCATCTTTGAAAGCGGCGTTTTTTTTATCGCGATCACGCGCATCGGGCGGGCGGAGGCGGGGCTTTCCGGAGAAGGAGGGCTGCTGGGCGCTGTTATTTGGGATTTGTGAGATCCTCAAAACTCGGGATTTTGTTGCTGGGCGGGGGGGCAGTGGGGGCTGGGGCGAGGGAGGTCGTGAGGAAGAGTTCCTTGAAGTTATCACTGGGCACGGCGGCGGAACCACCTATTTTCAGAGAGAGCCAGCGGAAACCATCGGTTGGAGGGCCGAACAAGGCATCGAGGTGGTGGCTTTTGGCGGACAGGATCATGGCATCCGTAACGCCGATATTGAAATTGCCCGAGAGTTTTCTATCAGGGGTGAGGGTGAGGGTGCCGCGTAGGGCCATGCGGCTTTTGGCTTCACAGCGGAGATCGCTGATGCAGACAGTTCCATTCTCTCGACGAACGGTGCCGCTGACATCGTTTTCAAATACAGGACGTTCGAACCAATCATCACCCAAGGTCTGCGAGAGCCCGAAAAGAAATGGAAATTCCTTGATTTCAAAGGCGGTGGCAAGCGAGTTGCTGAACGCGACGGAAAGCAAGGCGTTGGGATTCGGAGTCGATTTGAACGAAAGGTAATTGGATTTGGGGTCGGGCCGCGAATCGATTCTGCCTGAGAATAGCCGGCCGAGTTCGGGGCCGACGAGACCGGCAAGGAGGAAGGATTCCAAGCGGATGTCAAGGCGGGGTGAAGAGTCGGCGGCGTAGGGAGAAAGGGTTCCCGTGAGTTCGAATACGCCTTGATTGTCGGTCTCATGCCGCAAACGCAAACTGACCACGTCTATCTCGGTGCCGCGAAATTCGAGGTGGGCGCGATCCATCCGCAGCTTGGGATAGCCGTTCAACGTGAGTTCTCCAGAGTCGAGAAGAAGTTGAGGACGGCCGCTCGCATGGCTTGGATAAAACGAGGCCGATGAATTCCGCAGGAGGAGGAGCGGTGAGGAAGCGTTTCCGAGCCGGACCTGCGTTCGCGCACTCGCGTAGCGATTGAAGTGAATCGGCTTGGAGATGTCGCTTGAGGGGATGATCCACGAGGGTTGATTTGGCAGCGGAGAGCGCAGGATTAAAATGCCCTCGGCGCAAGTCACCTCGTCGCCCGCGAGGGAGCTGCCGAAAAAGCTGGAGGGCGAAATGTCAGCCTTGATGTTGCCGAAGGTGAGGCTTTGAAGCGCGTTGCCCTCGGGCCATGAGAAGGAGAGTTGGGCGGCGTTTGCGCTGTTAGGGTTCATGCGGAACTGCGTCATTTCCACATTGGCACGGCTGTCGCGGGCGATTTCACGTTGGAGTTTTTCGCGGAATGGCGTGCTGTTAGCCCAAATAAGGGCGGTGCCCGCCCCAAACAAGGCCACGAACACCAAAATCAAAACGGCGGCCACTTGAATCATGCGCCGCTGCCGTGATTGCTTTTGCGCTTCCTTGTGAGGTTGCTGGGACCTCCGTTTGCGTTTGCGCACCCTGATGGCCTGACTGCCGTCCGCGCGAATCACCAATTCGCCATCTTCAATCACATTTTCCGATGGGGGGCTTTTCAGGCGTTCCATCATGTCATCAATGGAATATTTTTCCGGCTCACTGGGGGCGGGCATGTGAGAGAGGTTTCTTTGAAACAGGGGAGAAATGAAGCTCAACGATCGCGGTAGGGACGTCCGGTGGGGTCAAGAAGTTCGACGTGGACAAGGAAGATAATCGCGGTGGTGACCGGTTGTTTGGCTGTGGATTGAAACAAGCGTCCTATCACCGGAATGCTTCCAAGAAACGGAACCTTGTCGTCCACGTTCTGCACACTTTCCATCATTAAGCCCCCCACGACGATCGTCGACCCGTCGGCCACGGTCAATTGGGTGGCGAGTTTTTGCACGCTGAAGACCGGCATCAAAATGGCATTGCGGGTGAGTTCCACGCTTTCCGAACCCAAAAGACCGGTGATGACCGTGCGAATCGGACTGCCATAATTGACAAAACCATCAAAGTCACTGAACGACGGGTTCAGGGTGATGTCGACAAATCTCTTGTTAGAATCAGCCACGGGGAGCACCTCAAGCATGACGCCGACATTTTTGGTTTGAAAGGCAGTGGGAGTGGCGGGAGTGACCGGGAAAGCGCCGCCTGTGGAGCTGCCGACGGTTTGGGGCAATTCGGGGGGTTCGTATTCGGTCGGATAGATGAATTCGCGGATCAATTCGATTTTGGAGGATTGTCCGCTGCGAGTGACGGTGGAAGGCTGGGCCATGATATCCACGCCTTTCTTTTGATTCAGGCCGCGCATCACCACCTGCACCTGGCTGTCCGAGAAAAGGCCGGTGACCGCGAGAACTCCGGGCGCGACCGAGCGTTGCTGGCCCTCGCGGCTCGGATTGTTGAGCAGGCTGTCGAGGTTGTTCGAGTTGATGGCATAGTCACCCGAGCGAAGTCCGTTAGTGATCACGCCGGGGTTGACGAGAGTGGAGGGATCGGCGGGGATGCCGCTGATAGAAACGTTGTCGACCGGGCTGATGAAATCGGCACCGGTACGACCTCCTGTATTGCCGGCTGTGCCGCCGCTTCCGAAAATCGATTGGGTTCCATCCAGCGCAAAGGGACTGATGAGCCAATCAAAACCGAGTTCCTTCAGGTTCGTCTGTTGGGTTTTGATCATGGTCACACGGACGGATACTAACACGGGTTCCGTCTGAGTCATCATATCGACCACTTGCGCGATGAAATCCTGATTCGTTGCCGTGTTGATGACATGGAGGGTGTTTGTGGCGGCACTGTAGGTGGCGCTGGCACCTTCCGGAAATAAAACGCCTTGTTTGGAAAAGGCTTCCTGAGCGCTGAGACGTTTGGTCAGCAAGCCGGCCTTGGCGGGCGTGGTTGCAAAGGGGTCCGTGCTGGCCTCGGGGGTTTCCACGCCGCTGCTCAAACTGCTGATGAAATCCGGAGGCACGCGATAATTGCGGGAGATCAACGCATCCGAGGAGGATCCGGTCGGGCGAATGATGACTGAGAAATCATCGGTGGTGAAGGAAGTCTGGGTGGCGTCCGTGATATGTTTGAGCACCTGCCTGAGCGGGATCTGGGCAAGCCGAAGATTGAAGCGCTGGCTCCGAATGCGTTTGGCGATTTCAGAATCCGGGGGGCCGAGGTTGACCGCGAAATTCACTCCCCGGCGTGCGGGGTTGCTTTCCAAGCTGTCATTTTCAACCGTGCGCACGCGAAGAAAATCGAGGGCCTCATCGAGCGAGGCTTGGTCCAATGCCACCTTGGGAATGACGATGCGATCGAGCTTGGCGGTGACGCTGGCGGCTGTGACTTCAAGCGCCGTAGCACCGGGGTCATCCGGACCGGCACCGAGTGACGGGGCGGCCACTTGAAGTTCCCAAGCCGCGTCCACTTGGCTGAGAAGTTCCGCGCGAGTCGAGTCGTAGGAAGTTTTTTGATAACCGCTTTGGGCGGATGCCACGTGCTCCATTCCCCGACGCGCGGCTTGGTTCGTCGGATCGATGCGCAACACGCTTTGATAATGGGCTTTGGCTTCGTCGAATTTTCCGAGATCATAAGCGCCCATGGCGGTGTAAAGCAGGCGGCGCACGGCATCGATGTCTTTCGCATGGGCCGCCGTGAGTGCGGGGTTGCTGCGCACCGGGTCATCGAGTTGGGCACGCAGGGCGAGGGCGGCGGGATGCTGCGGGGCCATTTCGGAGCGAAGCACTTGGTCCACGAGGGTTTTGGCACCGGCCACATCACCTTGCTTGGAAAGAAAACGGGCTTGCTCGATCGACGCTTGGGCATACCGATCCGTAACCGCTGCCCGCAGATCTGCGGAGATCGGAGCATCGGGAATCAGGTCACGGCTGCCCGCGTAGGCTTCTACCGCATCCGAGTAACGGCCGGCCTGATAGGCCTCATCGCCTTTGCGGAGCAGTTCGCGGGCTTCTTCGATCGCGTTGCTACGGCGTGCCTGTTCACGTGCGGCAAGCCCCGTGTCAACGATAGACTCACGGGCCGTGAGTGCGACCATCAGACATGCCGAGGTCAACAAAACGACCCGGCAGCGGATTGAACCAATGAGTTTGAAAGTCGCCATGTGGATGCTTGCGCGGAGGTATAGTGGACTCGGACGATAAGCGTAAGCGCAAAATCCGAAAAAATCATTTTTTTGAGAGCCAAGGAAATACCAGTTGAATTTCGATCTTGGGTGGCCGTGCGGGGCGCCTCCGAAAACGGGCTGGGAACCGATCCTCGAGCACGGGGCGTATTTTTTCAATCAAGGGCCTGATCAGGTTCATGCAAAGACTGTTCGCATGAACCCTTCCGCTGTCAAGCCGGGTTTTTCTAACGGGACAGGCCTCTCAAAATGTGGCGAGCGGACTGTGCGTCCTCGGTGATTTGAACTTGCAGTGCGTCGAGCGAGGGAAACGGGATTTCGGCGCGCAGGAATTGTTCGAAACGGACATCGAGATTCCGCCCATACAACTCGCCTGAAAACTCGAACAGGTGGACTTCGAGCAGGCGGCGGGTGCCGCCGAGCGTCGGGCGGTGGCCGAGGTTGGCGATGCCATCCCACTCCTGGCCGTTGCTGTCGTTGACGCGCACCGCCCAGACGCCATCAGGTGGCAGTTGAAGTTCCCCGGTGTCGATATTCGCCGTCGGGAAGCCGAGTGTCCGCCCGAGTTGGCGGCCGGGCATGACCGTGCCGGTGAGTGAATAGGGCCTGCCAAGCATGCGGGCTGCGGCAGAGAGGTTGCCATCGCGGATGGCCTGGCGGATGCGGGTGCTGCTGATGCGTTCGCCGTCACACATCAATGGCGGCACGGCTTCGAGCCGAAAGCCGCGGGCTTCGGCCTCGTGCCTGAGTAATGACACGTCGCCGCTGCGTTGGTGGCCAAAGCGCCAATCTTCTCCGACCGCGATCGTGCGCACCGGGGCCCGGGTGAGACGCGCGATGAATTCCGAGGCCTCCATGGCCGCAAGTGCCGCATCAAAACACAGCGGAATGAATAACTGGATGCCCAAATCGCTCGCGATGCGTGCTTTGTGATCGAGCGTTTCTAACAACGATGCCGGGGCTTTTCCCGGAGCCATCACGCGGATGGGATGCGGATCAAAGGTGAGTAATCCCGGCAGCCCGCTGTTTTGTGAGGCGGCCTTCACCGCTCGCTCGACCACCGCTTGGTGGCCTGCATGCAGTCCATCGAAAACGCCCAGCGCCAAGTGCAAGGGTTGTTCGAGCGCGGCAAGTTCATCGAGACCATTGCAAATCAACACGCGCCTCCCATAACCACGCCCCTCACATGTTTCAAGCCTTCACCACCGCGCTGCGTTTTTTCTGAAAAATTCTTCCTTGACTGACCGTTAAGAAAAGAAAGAGTGGCCGGGCCTAAATGTTTGGACATTCATTCAGAACGCGTTGGCGATTGAAAAAATGATTCAGGCGTCGAGCGCAGACGAAAGCACACCCACGAAAGCACACCTCTATGATCCCACAGATTCGAGTCCTTATCCTGTTCGTTGCCATGGCGGCGATTCCCTGTTACGCGGCACCGGCATTGTTGCCGCAGCCGAAATCCGTCACTCCCGGCAGTGGAAGCCTGACGCTCAAGGCGGGCAACCGCGTGGTGGCACAGGTGACCGCTCTTGCGCCCTTGGCCCCCATCCTCGCATTGGACATTGAGCAGATGCACGGAGTGAAGTTGGTCGCTGGGCCGGCACCGGCCGCGGCGGGCGACATCGTCTTGCGCCTGTCGGATAACTCCGCACTCAAGGGGATCGATGCCTATCGGATCAGCGTGGACAAGGGCGTGGTGATAGAGGGAAAAACCTATCAGGCAGTTGCGATGGGAATGATGACGGTTCTTCAGGCGTTGAAAAGTGACGGGGGCACGTTGAAGATTGAAAAGATGTCGGTGACGGATTCGGCCGACCGTGCATTCCGAGCCCTGCAGTTATCGATTCGCGGTGCCTATCATTCGCCGCAATGGGTCAAGAAGGGGATCGACCTCATGCGTTTTTACAAAGTGCGGGTGCTCCAATTGCACACGGCGGAGGCGTTGTGGGTCGTCTCGGTCATGGAGTCGAGCAATGGCGCGGATCCCAAATTGCTTCAGGCAAATTCGGCTTGGAGCAAAAAAGAGATGGAGGATGTGATCGCGTATGCGACGGCGCGTGGCGTGAGCCTTGTGCCGCACAATGAAATGCGGCCTAACGACCCGTTTTGGCCGGTTGCGCTGACCAAGGATTTCAACCCCGGGGACAAGTTTGCGGACTACGTGGATGAGATCGACGGCAAGGGGAAGTATGAGATCAAAGGCAATCTTGCGGATGACCCGCGTTGGTGGAACTTCCTGAAAGTGGTCACTCAGCGCTCGCGCGATCAATTCGCCAAGAGCTGGCCGGGCGGAAAGTTGCCCTACTATCACATTGGGCCGGTTTACGGCGAGGGCGGATGCAATGGCAAGGAGGCTGTCAAGATGTTGGGCTTCCTGATGGAGAATAACCCGGACATTAAGATGATGTATTGGAACGGCCCGGGCCCCGGTGATGCCGATTTGGGCCCCTATAAGAAAAACATCGTAGTGGATTTTTATAGCAAGACATGGGGAGGAACCCCCGATGGATTGCTTGACGCAGGATATGAGTTATGCAATACCTCGTGGACCCCGCTCTATATCCAACCCGGCACCTTCAAAAAAGCCATCGCCCAGGGCAAATGGATTTATGATGAATTCGCCGTCACGCGTTTTGGCAAGGAAAGTGCGTTTGGTTTGCCGTTGAACGGCAATGCAGACGATTGCAGCAAACAAGTGGACCAGGTGATTGGCAGCTTGCTCTCGACCTGGGATTTTTCGGGTGAAAGGCAAGAAGACGGGCACTTGGAGATGGTGCTTCCCTGTATTCCGTATTATGCGGAGCACGCGTGGAATATGCAGCCGTGGCCTTATGCGAAAGGATCGTATGAAAAAACCAAGGCCGCTTTTGATGTGTTGTTTCCGCGTTCTTTTGTGTTCATCGCCAACCCGGTGGTCTCGCGTCCGGTCGGCGGCGTGACTGCCACCCAAGGCAGATTCCCCGATAGCGTAGTAGTGACATGGAGTGAGACTGACAACTTCCCTTCATCCTATCAGGTCTTCCGTGCAGACAGCAATGACCCCGCGCAAGCCAAAGCTATCTCGCTGAAAATCCCCGCGTCACTCGCATTGCAATTGAACCAATTCCGCGACACCACGGTCAAAGCGGGGCAAAAGTATTTTTATTGGGTGCAGGCGGCGAATGCCTGTGGCGTTTCGGAGCTTAAAGTTTCCGCCGAAGGATTTACCGGTCCCGGTGTTGCGGCTCCGGTCACGTATGAAGGCTTTGACTATCAGGCAGACGTCGCCCTTGACACCCTCAATGGCGGCACCGGTTTCAAGGACGCATGGTCAGTGAAACAAATGAACGCGCCTATCAAAATCAACTCCGCTGGCTTGACGTATCCGGGGTTGCTGACCACGGGGAAATCCGCGCGCTTTGAAATTCTCCACGATGAAAGCGAGGGGCGCAACCCGACGCACACCGCAGTCGTGCGTCACCTCGCCTCCGCCTATGGCAAACCCGGCACCGAGGTGTGGACCAGTTTCCTCATTCGTCCTCTCAAGAACACTTATAGCACCACGATCGCCTATAACCGCATCACCTCCGGGAAATTATATGGTAGCTACTCGATCGCCGGCGTGCCCGCCGAAGATGGGAAAACCTATCTGGTAGTCACCCGCTCGAACTTCCAAAATGGCCCCGACTTGCTCACCACCTGGGTCAATCCCACCCCGGGGAAATTGCCGATAGACTCGGAGGCGACTATGCAGTCGCGCAAGGAAGAAAATGGTGATAGTGACATCCTTTCCATCGGCGTGGAAGCATACATCAAGGGCGGCAATGAGATTGATGAACTGCGCATGGGTCCCACTTATCAATCCGTCACGCCCGCCGCCAAATGATTTCGGGAAGCCATCCATTGATGTCCACTCCATATATCATCTATCGTGACCTTGCCGCTCTCGCGCCGGTCATTGAGAGTTTCAAGTCCAGCGTGTTGTCCCTGTCACCGTCCCGGCCCTCGGGGCTGTGCGGGTTCGACGGCTTCATCGATACTTTCGTGCGCTTGCAATCGCCCGCCTCCATGGCCGAGTTCGGCCCGAAGATCACTGCCGCTGCAGGCATCGCCGCTTCTTATACGGCCCAACATCTGGGCGACAAGTTTGGCGGCAATGGCCCGCTCTTCGCCGCCGCTCTGCATGACATCCACGCCGGCGTGATCGATGTCACCTACATCGGCGCGATGGGCCGCGATGAGGTGCTTCCGATCTATCAGGACGCGCTCGGCGGGAAAACCAAACGGCTTTACACCCTGGCCGCCCCGGCGCACAGCACCTGTCTCGAATTCACCGACGGCAAGGTCATGCTGTGCGACCTCGCCGCCTGTGGGGAGGTGACTTGGGAGCGGTTGTTAGAACGTGTGGGACTGCCTGCGCTCGACGAAGAACTCATGGCGGCACGCTTCATCAGCGCGGTCAATTGGGGAAAACTGCCCCATGCCGGGGCGATTTGGAGTCATCTGGCAGAACGGTTGGCGCTCCTCGGTGTGCCGGCAAAGCAGGTGGTTTTTTTCATGGATTTGGCTGAGTTTGAAACCCGTCCGCATGCCGACCGAGATGATCTTCTCGCCCGTCTCGGGCCGATCACCCGCCAGTGCCAAACCTTGCTCAGTTTCAACTTGAAGGAAGCCTGGCAGATGGGCGAGGTCTTCGGCGCGGCCTATCAGGGACGCATGGATGCCGATTCGGTCGCCGAACTCGCCGCTTTCCTCAGGGCCCGCATCGATGTGGACCGCGTGATCATCCACCCGAATGACGGTGCCGCCTGCGCCAGCGCTACTGGCACGGTCTATCTGCCGGGCCCCTATTGCCGCGAGCCGCTCATCTCAACGGGCGCGGGCGACAATTTTGGTGCCGGGTGTTTGTCTGCCGCGCTGTGCGGCTTTGATGACGCCGGACTCCTGCTCACCGGCAATTGTGCCAGCGGTTATTTCGTGCGTTCCGGGCATTCCCCGTCGTTTTCCGGGATGATAAATCTGCTAGATTCCTGGGCCGCCGGCACGCTCACTGAGCGCCTTTAGGCAATCAGATGCTGCGATCATTCGGGAAACACGGAAAAATCCGCGGGCAGGAATTTTGTCATGAAAGATTGTGCGCAATCCGCCCGTTTTTGCGGCATGAAAAAAAACAGGATCCCGGCACGACTGATCCTGTTTACGACGTGGCTGCCGGTTACTCTAACAGCCTTTTCCGCGCCCGCCATCACCTTTGAATCATTGCTGCGAGAGATGGTGGATGTCGAAGCCATCGCCCGCTGGCCGCAAGCCGGGTTCACTTGCAAACAAGCCAGCAGCTACGACCGTCAGAAGGTGGCACCTGACAAACCCGGCTGGTTTTCTAACAATGATAACACCCAATTCATCCGGACGGAAGACAATGAAGGCCGCAAAGAACGGGTGATGTTGGATGTCGCAGGGCCAGGAGCGCTCGTTCGGTTTTGGCTCACTGCGGGCGGTGCAAAAGACGGTGTGCTGCGCATCTATCTGGACGGCAACGAGGTGCCTGTGATTGTTTTTCACGCATTTGATCTTCTCACCGGCGAAATGAAAGTCGGGGCTCCACTGGCCCAGTCGCACCCCGGTTACAGTCCGAATGGGGGTGGCAACACACTCTATCTGCCCATCCCATACGCGAGGCATTGCAAGGTGACGTGGCAGGAAAAGAGCAGCGGGGCGCGCTACTATCAGATCAACCACCGCGCCTACACCCCGGGCACCGAGGTGCGGACCTTTGCGCTCAATCAACTGGATGCGGCGCGTGGGCTGCTGGATGACGTCGGCCGGTTGTTAGAATCCCCTCCTGATTTCACGGCTGGCAGGACCTTTTCTCTCAATCCATCACTCGCCGCCGGTGCAGAGGCGTCGCTCCGCCTTCCCGCTGGACCGGGTGCAATCCGCGGCTTGGAGTTGCGGCTCGAAACAGGCGATGCCAGCCAGGTGGAACGCACACTGCGCGGCATCATCGTGCAATTGACCTTTGATGGTGAAATGACCGCCTGGTGTCCGGCGACTGATTTCTTTGGCAGCGGCGTGGGGATCAACGCGCTGCGCAGTGCGTATCGGACTGTGAGCAAGGATGGCGTCATGCGCTGCCGCTGGGTGATGCCCTATGCAACAAATGCCTCGGTCACGCTGATCAACACGGGCACGCAGCCGGTCAAGGCTCTTTTGAAAGCGACCACATCGGAGTGGAAATGGGATGATCGCTCGATGCATTTCCACACGGCGTGGCACCACGAAGCGGATTTGAAAACCCCTCCCGTAAGCGATTGGAACTATATCATAATCCATGGCCGTGGCGTGTATGCGGGCGATTCGCTTTCACTCTTCAATCAGGTGGCCACCTGGTATGGGGAGGGGGATGAAAAGATTTGGGTCGATGGCGAAGCGTTCCCGTCACATGTGGGCACCGGCACCGAGGATTACTACAATTATTCGTATGCGCCCAAGGGAATCATCCAGACGCCTTTTAGCAATCAGGTGCGCATCGATGAGCCCATGACCCAAGGTCATAATGTAATGAGCCGCACGCGCCATCTCGACGGCATACCGTTCCACAAATCGTTGCAGTTTGATATCGAACTCATGTCTTGGAAACCCACCACTTTGACGTATGCGGCAACCACGTATTGGTATGCATTTCCCGGGGCTAAATCTAACATTTTGCCGCAACCGATGGACGCGGCGGCCGAGGTGCCCACATTGGCCCAAGTGCAGGCGCAGGCCAGTGCGTCGATGCCGCATCGGCCGGGTGCCGTCGAATGCGAATCGCTCAAACTGATAGATAAATCGGACAAGCTGCATGTTGCCATGCAAGACATGGAAGGGTTTGGTGCGGGTGTCTGGAGTGGCGGCAACCAACTTTTGGCGGAAGCGGGTCAGGTGGGCGACTTTGTCGAATTGGAAGTTCCCGCCACGGACTCTGCGGCGAAGCGGGTTACGCTTTATCTAACACAAGCCAGCGATTATGGCACCCTGCGTTTTTGCGTGAATGGTCGGCCGTGCGCCATGGTCTTTGACGGTTTCGCCCCCAAGGTGCAACTCGCTCCGGCGCTAACACTCGGTGCGTTTCAACCTCAGAATGGTCGTTTTATCGTCCGCACCGAAGTCACGGGATCCAACCCGTTGGCGACTGGCCCCAAGTATTTCTTTGGCCTTGATTGTTTTTCATTAGAACCTGCACATTGATCTCACCTCATTATCCCATGAAACTCACCTATTACCCACTCGTCCTCGCGTTCCTATGCACTCATGCATTTGCCGCCAAACCCCATCCAGCGGCGGACTCGGTCATCGCCGACTTTGAAGGCGACACCTATGGCAATTGGAAAGCCACCGGTGAGGCCTTCGGCCCCGGCCCCGCCCGTGGCACGTTTCCCGGGCAAATGCCCGTGGATGGCATCAAGGGCAAGGGACTCGTCAACACATTCTATCAGGGCGACGGCAGCATCGGCACGCTCACTTCACCGGAGTTCAAGATCGACCGGAAATTCATCACCTTCCTCATCGGCGGCGGCAAAGATGCGGAAAAAACGTGCATGCACCTGCTCGTCGATGGGAAAATCGTCCGCACCGCCACCGGTCCTAACGACAAACCCGGCGGCACCGAAGCGCTCGCGCCGGACTCGTGGGATGTGGCCGAATTCGCCGGAAAGTCGGCCGTGATCCGGATCGTCGACACAGCCACCGGCCCTTGGGGCCACATCAGCATCGACCAGATCACCCAAAGTGAGCGCGCACCCGTGAAGGTGCAACTGCTCACCGATGCCAAGCGAGAGATCAAAATCGAAAAGCGTTATCTCAATCTGCCGATCAAAAATGGCGCGCCGGCACGCAAGGTCACCACGCTGATCGATGGCCGTTTCGAGGTGCAAAATACCATGGAACTGGCGAATGCCGAACCGGATTGGTGGGCCTTCATCGATGTGGGCGCATGGCACGGCAAGACGGTCACCTTGCAGGTCGATCAATTGACAGACACTTCCACCGCCCTGAGTTCGATCACGCAGAGTGATTCCATCATAGGCGCGGAAACGCTCTATCGGGAACCGCTGCGTTCACAATTGCATTTTTCGCAGCGGCGCGGTTGGGTCAATGATCCCAACGGCATGGTTTTTTCCCAGGGCGAGTATCATCTTTTCTATCAGCACAATCCTTACGGCTGGTCATGGGGCAACATGCACTGGGGGCACGCCGTCAGCCGCGACCTGTTGAGTTGGCAGGAACTTCCCGAAGCCATTGCACCACACGCACCCGGTGACATGGCGTTTTCCGGCAGCGCCGTGGTCGACACCAACAACACCTCCGGCTGGAAAAAAGGCGCCAATGACGTCTTGGTCGCTGCCTACACCAGCACCGGGCGCGGCGAATGCATCGTCTATTCCACCGACCGCGGCCGCACGTTCACCGAATTTGAGGGCAACCCGGTCGTCAAGCACGCGGGACGCGACCCGCGCCTGCTCTGGCACGCACCCAGCAAACAATGGGTCATGGCTGTCTATGACGAAGACGGTGGTAAAAAATCGATCGCCTTCCATACCTCGCCGGATTTGAAAAAGTGGACCTGGCAAAGCCGAATCGAGGGGTATTACGAATGCCCGGATCTCTTCGAACTCGCGGTGGACGGAGTGGCCTCAAACAAGAAATGGGTTCTAACAGCTGCTAGCAGCGAATACAGCGTCGGCACCTTCGACGGAAAAACCTTCACGCCCGAAACAGCGAAATTGCCCGGCCATCGCGGGGTCGGATTCTACGCGGCGCAGACCTTCACGGGCACACCTAACGGACGCGCGGTGCAAATCGGCTGGCTCCAAGCCGCCACACCCGGCATGCCGTTCAACCAGTCGATGAGCCTGCCACTCCAACTTGCACTGCGTGCCACACCGGATGGCCCGCGCCTCACGTGGGCACCCGTGGGTGAATTGAAATCCTTGCGCGTCAAATCGCACCTTAGTAAAACACTGTCCTTGGCTCCGGGCGCACCCAATCCGCTCGCCCAAGTCTCCGGAGAACTGCTGGAACTCAGGGCCACCTTCACGCCACCCGCAAACGGCGAAGTGAAATTCATGCTGCGCGGCGTGCCGGTCGTCTATCACGCCGCCAAACAGGAACTCGCCGTCAACGGCCACCGTGCGCCGGCACCGCTGCGCGACGGAAAAATCGACCTGGTGGTTTTCACCGACCGGAATGCCTACGAGGCGATCGCGGCCGATGGCCTGACCTACCTGCCTCTTCCAGTTAGACCCAAGGCCGACGCGTTGGGCGTCGAAGTTTCCGTGACCGGCGGCCCTGCGACATTCGACCAACTCGAAGTGCATCAATTGAAATCCATCTGGGGCAAATCCACTCAATGAGATCCTTCGCGGACTTGTGGTTCCGTTGCGGGTCGACGCCATGCTCGCATCCCGCAGGTTCCGCCTGCTGTATCCCCACACCGATACCCAAGGCCCCTTCGTCAATTTTTTAAACGCCTCCTTGACAAGAATGTGAGCATGATGAATTTTCCCCTCACGAGATTGTTCGAACATCCGTTCAATCTGAGTTTTTTTGCAAGCCATCACTCACGTCCAGCATCCCAAGTCCGATGAAAACCGCCATGAAGCCTCGTCTACACCTCCCAATGACTTTGGCCGGCCTATGGTTTGGGTGGCTAGCGCTTGCTCCTGCGAAGCCGTCAGTCGCCACTGCTCTGGAGTCCCCCTTGCGTGACAAGACCTTGGTAGTTTGGGTGGCCCCGGCCAACCTCGCACAGCGGGGTGGGAGTGTGCTGACACTTGATGATGGGCGGGACCGTTTTGACGGGGTGGTTTTCGCGGAATTGGCTCCGGCGAAATGGATGGCGGGCAGTGATGCCTATCAGCGCACGCAAAAGGAGCAGGCGGAATTCTCGGAAGAAACCGCCGACCCGAAGACATTTGTCCAGATCGCCATCGTCTATCAGGGCCAGCAGGTCAGCGTGTATCGCAACGGCATGCGCTATTCGCAGCACCGCATGGCTGATGCGCCGTTAGAATTCGGGCCGGCATGTCGGGTGAATATCGGCAAACGTCACCGCAGCCAGACGGACTCGGCGCATTTCGCCGGAGCGATTGATGATGCGCGCGTCTATGATCAGGCTCTGACGCCTGATCAAATCGCTGCGCTCAAGCCGAATGTTGCTTCCGGCCCGAAACCGTGGGCTTGGTGGTCGTTTGATGACAAGGAGGCGAAGGACCGCGCCGGGCGTTTTCAAGTCACGGAACTCACCGGCGGAGCGAAGGTGGAGGATGGTAAACTTCTGCTAGATGGCAAGAGTGGTCAATTTCTCTGCGCGACCGGCAAGGAGATTCCATGGGCCTATGAGACCCCGTCATGGCCGGCCAACCCGCCAGCCGAATGGCTCACTTATCACTTGGCGCACCCGGGACCCGGCAATGCCATTCCGGGCGATCCCAATTGCGCGTTTTTTTGGAAAGGCCGCTATCACCTCCATTACATCTACACCCATCAGGATGGATACGCGTTTGCCCACGTTTCGAGCAAGGATTTGATTCACTGGAAATGGCACCCGACCACTCTCACACCATCTAAAACCGGTCATGGGATGTTCAGTGGCACCGGTTTTTTGACCAAGGATGGCAAGCCGGCGATCATCTATCATGGCCAGGGATCGGGGCGCAACCAGATCGCCACCGCCTTGGATGACACCCTCGAAAAATGGAGCCAGCCCATGCCCCTTGAACCCAAGGTGAGGCCGGATCAGGACGGCAGCAAAATCGCCCATTGGGACCCCGACGCCTGGCTCGACGGCGAAAATTACTATGCGCTTTCCGGCGGCAATCCCGGCAGTGGGAAACCGCCCACTCTTTTCAAGTCGGCGGATTTGAAAAACTGGGATTATCTCGGATTGTTTCTCACCAACGACATGCCGGATGTGCAAAAAGACGAAGACATCTCCTGCCCGAACTTTTTTAAAATCGGCAACAAATGGATGCTGCTCTGCATCAGCCATAACCTCGGCTGCCGCTACTACCTCGGCGATTGGAAAAAGGAACGCTTCACCCCCGACTTCCACGCCCGCATGAACTGGCGTGGCTGGAATTTCTTCGCGCCCGAAAGCGTGCTCACCCCGGACGGACGCCGTGTCATGTGGGCCTGGTGTAAACTCGATTTCCCACAAACGGGAATCCAATCACTGCCGCGTGAACTCAGCCTGCCGGATGACGGCGTGCTGCGCATCAAACCACTCCGGGAATTGCAGCAACTCCGCTACGCGATGAAAAGTGAGGCGGATCTAGCTGTGAGAAGTGACGTGCCCCAGCCACTCAAGCAGATCTCAGGAGACACAGTGGAACTCAAGGTGCATTTCAAACCCGGCACGGCGACCACGTTTGGCGTGGAGGTGTATTGCGATGCCGAGGGTAAAAATGGCTTCCCTATCACCATCGACCCCGCCGCGAAAACCCTCAGTTTGGGAGACCTGAAAGTTCCCTTTGCAATGAAGCCCGGTGAGCCTGTCGATCTGCGCGTCTTCCTCGATAAAAATGTGGTCGAAGTCTTTGCGAACGAGCGCCAGGCCGTAGTGGCCTCGCATCGATATGCTCCAGCAAACCTCGGCATCCAACTCTTCAGCAAGGGCGGGGATGTCATGGCGACCCAAATCACAGGTTGGAAAATGAAGTCCGTATACTTCACTCCGTAATCGCATCGCACCACTCCGCTCGATCATAATGCCAACCCTTCGACTCATGCGCTTCCTATGGATTCCCATAGTGGCCACGAACGCCTATGCCGGATGCGGCGTCCTCGCCGACACCACCCTGGGCGGCCTCACCGCAAGCACGCTCTCTGGAACCTACTCCATCCGCAAGGGAATCCTTGCCATGGCCAAGCCCGACGGCGTCACCGCCATCGCCGGCAATGTGATCGTGGGCGGCGGTGCCGATCAGGCAATCCTTCAATGGGACGCGAACCACCAGGTGGCCGACACCGCGAGTGTCACTCTGATAGGCCCGTATCCGGCTCGACTCCGCATGAACGGCCACTCGGAAACCCTGGGCCCCCTCGTTCTATCAGGCGATGGCGATCTCTCCCTCGGCAATGATTCGGCCGTGGTCCGCTTTGCCTCCAGTACGACCCAATCCTGGACGAGCGGAAAACGCTTTCTCATCCTGGATTGGAATGGAGCGTCCACAGGCGGTGGTGCCGAGGGTCTCTTCTTCGGCTCGTCCGCCACCGGACTCACGCCTACTCAACTCGCCCAAGTCCAATTCATCGACCCCGCTGGCTTTGATCCCGGCACGTATTCCGCCGCGCTTCTCGCCACCGGCGAAGTCGTCCCCACCGCCGGCTCCGCCTTCGATTCGTGGGTCGGCACCGGCAACGGTGGAAAAGGCCTGTCAGGCACGGATGCCGCGTTAGATGCCGATCCCGACCACGACGGAATCCCTAACGGAATTGAGTTTGTAATCGGTGGCGATCCCAATCCCGCCCATCCGGGATCTCACAATGACAGGCTACCCACCGCGACAGACGATGGCGACCACTTCGTCTTTACCTTCACCCGAATGCATGAAGCGGCCTACCTGAATCCGGTCGTCGAGTTCAACACCAGCCTGTCAGGCGTGTGGATCACCGCCGCCGATCCGGACAACGCCACCCTCGCGATTGAATCCGGCAGCCTTTCAGACGTCGTAACGGTCTCCATCCCAAAAGGCAACCGCGCAAGCTTGTTCGTCCGGCTAAAAGTTAGCACACAATGAATATAAGTTTGTTTCACAAATCACTGTGTGTCGCCGTTACGGCACACGGTCTAACGTGTCGAGTGTTAGTGTTAGGTGTCCTCATTCTTGCATCCGCAAGCGCCGCAGTGATCGACGTCCCGGGCAATGTAGGTATCTCCTACAGTGAGGATACCCACAGCCTCAATCATATCGTCGGCACTGGTAATAGCGGCAGGCTGTTAGGTAAGTTCACCGTGCACTGGCAAGACGGCAACGGCAGTTTCTCGGTGCCAGTGGATACCAATGGCTGCATCCTCAACGCCGACACCGGCGGCGGCAATGGCGGCCATGTGGCATCCGGGCCGATCTCGGGAAGTGGTTCATTCGAAATCACCCATGGCCCTCATGATAACAATGCCTGGAATAACATCTATACCATCAGTGGCACCACCGCCAACACCTACACCGGCGGCACCCTGATCAAACGCGGTCTCGTTCTGCTCAACAAAACCGCCGGGATCGACGCCTTGCCCGCCACCTCCGTCACGCTCGGATCTGCGGGCACTACCGCCCGATTGATCTGGGGTGCCCACAACCAGATCCATGATGGTGCTTCCATCACGGTGCTCCTGCCCGCAGTTTCTAACGGTTATACTGCGGATGCCAACCTGAACTATCTCGACCTCGCGGGATTCAGCGAAAGAATTGAGTCGTTGACGCTCCCGGATGCTGGAACCAAAACCCAAGTCCGAACCGGCAATGGCGGCGTGCTCAAGGTCAAAACTCTCACAGTGAATGGCGTCCTTATGCCGAAAGGAGCCTATGTGTCCGGCACCGGCTTCGTTCAAGGCACCGGTTACATTGATGTGGACGATTTTGGTCCGCCGGTTTTCCTGGAGCCGCCCGCGCTGCCGAGCACCCCCGATCCGGGCGACGCAACTGCGACCGTCCACCCCGCGGCACTCACGGCACTCAATTGGGACGACTGCGCGCGAGCCACCGCCTACGATCTTTACCTATGGATCTCGACGAATGCGAAACCGGCAACGCCGACTGCGACGCTCAGCCTCAGCAATTATTCGCTCAGTGCCAATGTGGACTCTCTAACCACCTACAAGTGGCAGGTCGTCGCGAAGAACTCTGTCGGAAATACCGCTGGACCCGAGTGGTCATTCACCACCGTGGCCCGCTGGGATGCCTCGGGTTATATCGCAAATCCTAACACCTGGATCGGCGGCGGTCATGCCGCCAACATGACAGCGGATACGACCTTTGGTTGGCAGACCGGATCCTGCTCGATTCCCGTCACTAACAACGGCTTCAATTTTACCCTCAGCGACGGCGGTAATGGCATGAATTACAGCGGCAACATCTCGGGTGCCGGCGGTTTTGTGGTCGAGGGATCCGGAAATTCAACAAGGCTCACCGGCAGTGTGGGGAATACCTACGGCGGGTCCACTCTCGTTATGGGAGTGGCACAACTCTCGAAAAGTTCCGGCGACGCCCTGCGCGGAACGATCACTGTCGGGAAAACGGAATCGACACGAACCGGGAGCTTGCTGTGGACCGCCGCCAATCAGATCAACGACGCCTCGGTCGTCGTTCTCGTCCAGACCGGATCCTTGCTGAACCTCGCCGGTTTTTCCGAAACTTTTAAAAGCCTGACGCTCGGAACGGGTACCACCGTGCAAACCGGCGCGGGCGGCGTGCTCACGGTGAACTATCTCACGGTCAATGGTGCGGCCATGCCCCTCGGCACTTACACATCCACCAGCGGTTTTGTGACTGGCACCGGCAGCGTGGTGGTGGTCGCCAGCCCGCCTGTGGATGTCCCCGCCGACTACTCAGGCACTGACATCGTCGCAGACCTCGGTGGCGGCATTCCGGGAACTCCTTTTAATCTGTTAGGCAACGCGACGTTCGGGTCCGCCACCGGCACGCTCACCGGCAACATCGATATCAACAGCGCCGCGCGAACCCTGACCCTGGAGACCGGCGGCAATCCGGTTGTGTTGAACGGTGCCTTGTCGGGCACTGGCAATTTTACGGTGAACGGTGGCGACCCGCCAGGACTCCAACAGGAGGACGCGCCATTCAAAATTCTGCCTTGGCCGAAAAAAGTGATTCTCCTCGAAGGTCAATTGAATCTGCCGTCCGCAAGGGTTGTCGCAGAGGCCCCGTCGCTTTTGCCGCTGGCTACCATACTCGCGTCGGACATCCAGCGGGTCTATCAGATCGCGCTCTCGCCTGTCCAAACCACGGCGGCGGCCGGGGACATCGTGTTGCGTTTGGTGACCGACGACCCGACGCTTACCGGTCCCGACACCTATCGGATTCACGTGGACGACCGCGTGATAGTCGAGGGCGCAACCTATCAGGCAGTCGCTTTCGGGATGATGACCGTTCTGCAGGTGCTGAAGCCAGACGGCACCGCGTTGAAAATCGCACGCATGACCGTCGACGACACCCCCGATCGCGCGTTTCGCGGCCTTCAAGTCTCGATTCGCGGCGGTTATCACCCGCCCGCGTGGGTCAAAAAGGTCATCGACCTGATGCGTTTCTACAAGGTGCGCGTGCTGCAATTGCATACCACCGAGTCATTGTGGGTCGGAGCCGTCATGGATTCCAGCAACGGTGCGACGGCTCAGCTCCTCCAAGCGAATTCGGCCTGGAGCAAACAGGAGATGGAGGACGTCATCGACTATGCCATCGCGCGCGGCGTCAGCCTCGTGCCACACAATGAGATGCGACCCAACGATCCATTCTGGCCCTCCGCTCTAACCACTAACTACAACACCTCCGACGCGTTTGCCGACTATGTCGATGAAATCGACGGCCTGGGTGCCTATGTGATTCCTTCCGATCTCGGAGAGGATGCGCGCTTCTGGAATTTCCTCAGGGTGGTTACCCAGCGCTCGTATGATCAATTCGCCCGAAGCTGGCCCGATGGGAAGCTTCCTTACTATCACATCGGCCCGGTTTATGGAGAGGGCGGGTGCAGCGGCCAGGACGCCGTCAAGATGCTGGGCTTTCTGATGGAGAAAAATCCCGATATCAAGATGATGTATTGGAATGGACCGGGCAGCACCGACCCGGACCTGAGCCCCCACAAAAATAATATCGTCGTGGATTTCTACAGCAGCACCTGGGGCGGCACGCCGGACAGCCTGCTCGCCGCGGGTTATCAACTCTGCAATGTCTCATGGACGCCGCTCTACATCCAGCCCGGCAGCCGCGTCAAGGCGGTGCGCCAAGGAAAATGGATCTTCGACGAGTTTCAACTCAGCCGCTTCGGCAGGGAAGGCACCTTCGGTGAACCCATCATCGATCATGCCACCGACTGCTCGTCCGCCCAAAGCGGCATCATCGGCAGCATCTTGCCGACCTGGGATTTCTCCGGACCCTATCAGGATGAGGGACACCTTGAGATGATCTCGCCGTGTATCCCGTATTTCGCCGAACACATCTGGAATATCAAGTCTTGGCCGTATCTGGCCTGTTCCTGGGACAATGCCTCCGCCGCCTATGCGCAGCTTTCGTTGCTCGCTGATAACTTCCTTCGAGAGGCAAGGGTTTCGAGCGCGCCGGGCAATGTGACCGCTACCACCGGCGTTCTTCCCGCCGCCGTGGATGTGTTCTGGTCGGAAAGTGATAATTATCCGGTTTCCTATCAGGTCTATCGCGCCACTTCCAATAACTCCGCAGCCGCCCAACCGGTCTCCGGGTTGATCGCAGCTTCCTTTGTGACTCAGGTCAATACCTTCCGCGATTTGACAGTCACGCCGGGTCAAACTTATTATTACTGGGTTCGTAGTATCAATCCGGTCGGTGTTTCGGCCTTCAGCCAGTCGGATTCGGGCGTCACGGGTGCCGGTGCAACGCTGCCCGTTGCCGCCGAGCCCTTTGATTACCCCGCCGGCACCGCGCTCGCCTCACTTGCCTCTGGAACGGGGTTCGGCGCGGGCTGGGTGGTCGATGAATTCAATGCCCCCTTGGTCATCACCACTAACGGCCTGAGCTACCCGGGTCTGCTCACCAGCGGCAGGGCACTCCACGTCGAGTCCACCGATGCGGATGAATCGAACGGCCGCGTGCCGCCACATGTCCGCATCCACCGCAATCTCGCCAGCACCTATGGCCAAGACGGCACCCAAGTCTGGACGAGTTATTTGATCCGCGGCCTGAATGTCGAAGTGGGTGAGATCGCCGCCAATATCGGCGGCCCCAACGTCGGCAAGGGCTGGGGTGACGGCATCTCGGTGTATACCGCAGGCGGCGGGGGAAAGATGTTGCCCGATATCATCTACCTGCTAGTCGTGCGCTACACGTTCCACTCGGGCAACGACCTGATCCACATGTGGGTCAACCCGACCCCTGGCACCCAGCCCGCCGATGCGGCGGCCAGTGTGATCACCCGAGCCTTCGCTAATCCCACTTCCAACATACTATCGATTAGAATGCAGCCCTATGGAAAAGGAAGTTATGACATTGACGAATTCCGCGTCGGAAGGTCCTATGACGAGGTGGTGCCTGTCGCGCCGTGAAACCTGACACATGAATCCAATCCGCGAGATACTCCTGCTGCATCACACGCACACCGACATCGGCTTCACGCATTCGCAGCCGGTCGTGTGGGAGTTGCACAAACACTTTATCGACCGCGCGCTCGACCTGTGTGAGGAAACCGCCGGATGGCCGGATCCTTCGCGCACCCGATGGACCTGCGAAGTCACCTCCACCTTGATCCATTGGCTTGATTCTGCACCAGAACGCCAGATTCGGCGGTTCCGCCAGCTCGTCGAAAATGGGCTGTTAGGTGCCGGGGCGATGTTTTGCAACATCACTCCGCTCTACAATGCCGAACAGTTGGCTCGCAGCCTCTATCCGGTCAAGCGGCTCCGCGAGCAGTTAGGACTTCGGCTCAACACCGCCATCAACCATGATGTCAACGGCCTGCCATGGCCGCTTGTCGGACTGCTGCGAGACATCGGCGTCGAAACCCTCGTCATGGGCATCAACCCGCACTTCGGCGGCTTTCCCCTGCACCGCCCGCTCCTCTTTCACTGGACCGGCCCGGACGGCCGTGCGATCCGCGTCTTCAATGGCGAACATTATTCCTCGTTCGAACGTTGGCTGGAACCCCAGTTCGGGTCCACCCAACGCATGGCTGACGGCCTTGCTCGCTATCTCCAGACACTCGCCCACAAAAATGATCCGCATGACTTCATCGTGCTTTCCGCAACACACACCGATTTTGCGGACAACAATCCGCCCAATCCGAACACCGCGCGCATGGTGCGCCAGTGGAATGACGAGGAGCGCCAGCCAGTCATTCGTTTTGTCACACCCGAACAATTGACAGACCGGCTGCGCCTGGTCCCCACATCCCTGATAGATTCCCATCACGGAGACTGGCCGGATTTCTGGAACTTCGGCTGCGCCTCGTCTGCTACCGAAACACGCATCAATCGCCGCACGAAAATGCGCCTCAATTCCGGTGGCTTGATAGATGCTCTCGCACCAGTCAAAGCGGATGATCATTTCGCTCGATCGCACAACGCATGGCATGGAGTGCAACTCTATGACGAGCATACCTGGGGCAGTTGGGCGAGCACTTGGAATTGTGAGGTCGACGAGGTGCCCGCTCAATTCAATTTCAAGGCCAACTATGCCTATCAGGCTCGGTGCTGGTGCGGATGGCTGCTGAGAAAACAACTGGAAGGCTTCGTCGGAAATCCCAGTGAAGGCGGCACAGCAGAAGGCATTCTCCTGCTCAACCCGGGCCCTGAAAAACGTGTCGTCATGCTCACCGTGCCCACCCGCCTCGCAACCGGTCAGTGGCTCCACCATCCCGGCCGCGTCCAAAATCTCGAAGTGCCCGCCGCCTTGCTCACCGATGATGAGGAACGTGAAATCGGCCCGTTTCAGGTCGATGCCCACAGCACCCGCTTCGTGCCTGCCACTGATCTGCGCGCCCTGCCAGTATGCCACCCGTCCTGCCAGGCCGACGCCGGCGTGCTCGAGTCGCCATTCTATCGGCTCGAGTTCGACCCCGCCTGCGGGCGCGTCTCCAGACTCTTCGATAAACAAAACTCGCAGGAGATGTTAGATGATGCGAGTCCATGGGATTTCTTCGGCTTCGTGCAGGAGTCCGTGGACCCGAAACAGCACCAGGGGAAAGCCAAGTATCATGGCAGGGACGCCTTGTTTGACACGGATTTTGAAAAGCTTTCCGTGGATATGCAATCCGGATGGAACCCTGACTGGCCGTCGATTCGCGAAAAACCGGGCCTTCCGGTGGCAATAGAATTCAGGCTTTCAGCGCTTGGCCCGAAGCTCGTTCTGCGCTGGTCCGCTGCACCTGGCACCAAGGATTTGGAAATGTCCCTCACACTCGCCGCCGACCGGCCCGCGTTGTTGTTAGACGTTTCGTTCCACAAGTGCTCCGACTTGTGGGCGGAGAGCACCTATCTCACATTCCCACTCCGTCTCAAACAATGGAAGGCGTGGTATGATGTGGCCGGCCAGACGGTCGCCCTCGATAACGAACAACTTCCAGGAACGGTCCGCGACTATGCCACCGTCGGCACATGGGTCGCCGCCGCGGATGACCATCTCTGTGTCACGCTCGCCTGCCCCGATGCGCCCATGGTCCAGATCGGCGGATTCCATTTCGGCCAAACTCTCAAGAGTGTGCCCCGCACGGATTCCTGCCTCTTGCTCGGATGGCCGCTCAATAATTATTGGGACACAAATTTTCCCGCCAGCCAGCCGGGATTCAAACGGTTTCATTACGAGATCACGTCCGCGCCCGCCTTCGATGCCGCCGCTTCCATGCGCTTCGGCCTGGCGGCCTCCACTCCCGTCGAGTATCATCCGGTGCTCAACCGCGCCACGATCACCGAAGGGCCGCTTTTTGAATGGAAACATGCCAGCGTGCTGCTCAATTCCATCAGACGCGCCACCGATGGCGTCGGCTTGATCGTCCATCTCAGCAATCCAACGCCCGTTGCCCAACCGCTCCGGCTGAAACTCCCCATCCGGTGGCAAAACGCGTTTCTGAGCAATGCACTTGAGGAAAAACTGATGCCCATTTCCCATGGTTCTTCACCGATTCTTGAATGGACGCTTGAACCACGCAGCCATGCGCTGCTGCGTCTTGAATGAACCCGTCCGATACCCGCTCAACCTAACAAACACATCAAATGACCCCACTGGATTATGCTGTTGTCTTATTATATATTGTTTTAACAGTGTGGCTCGGCGTCGCTCATGCCCGGCGCTCATCCACCAATCTGCGTTCCTACTTTCTCGGCGGTAATGAGATTCCCTGGTGGGCGCTCGCGGCCTCAGGAGCGGCGAGCAATTTTGACATCGCCGGCACGATGTGGATGGTATCGATGGTGGCGGCACTCGGGATGCGAAGCTTCTGGGTGTTCTGTACCTTTGCGATTTTCAACTGCGCGTTTCTCATGGCCTACATGGCTCCGTGGATTCGGCGCACCAAGGTTCTAACGGCCACCGAGTTGATCCACAGCCGTTTCGGCACGCAGTCGGGCGGGCGCGTGGCCCGGCTCGCCTCGGCGATCATGGTCACCTTGTTTCAAGGGTTTGCCCTTGGCCTGGCGTTTGTGGGCATTGGTAAGTTCGCGGCCGAGTATATCCCACTCTCGGCACATGCGTGCGCGATCCTGATCATGACGGTTACCACGATGTATGCCATGATCGGCGGCTTCAAAGGCGTCATTGTTACGGATGTCTTTCAGGCCGTGCTCATGAGCCTCTGCGGCTTGCTCGTCGGCGGCGCTACCTTTTTCATCATCGATCCCGACCGCCTGCATGCATTGGGATTCGTCACCAGCCTCATCCCTGTCGGTAAGTTAGAAGGGCTGCCACCCTCGCTGGTTGCCAGCGGTTATGATCTGTTTGGCATCATGGCGGTTCTGTGGATGCTCAACGGTTTGTTTCACAGCACGGGCGGTGCCGGGGGAAGTTATGGGGAACAACGATTCCTCGCCACCCGCAGCGCGGCGGACGCGGCGAAAGTCGGCTTTGCCTGGGGCATCATGATGATCCCCCGCTTTTGCCTAGTGGCCGGCATCGTTTTTATCGTGATGTGCGGCAGCATGGGCGTGACCGATCCCGAAAAAATCCTCCCGGTGGCGCTGCGCGACAGCACCTTGATCCCGTCCGGCGTGCGCGGGTTCATGATGGCCGCACTCCTCGCCGCGTTCATGGGTTCGCTTTCAAGCACCCTCAATGCCGGTGCCTCTATCATCGTGCGCGACATCGTCGAGGTGCTGAAACCCGGCCTCAGCCAAAAGGCCTTGGTGCGCGCCGGTCATCTGGCAACTGTCGGCCTCTTGCTCTTCGGCACCGCCGCTGGAATGAACGCCGATTCGATCAACAGCATTTGGCTCTGGATGCAACTCGGCCTCGCCGCCTCGATGTTGCTGCCCAACGTGCTTCGCTGGCATTGGTGGCGCATGAACGGCTGGGGCTACTCAGCTGGCACCTTGCTCGCCTGCGTACTCTCCCTCGCGGTGTTCTTCTGGAAACATGTGCCGATGCTGGTCGCGATTCATCCCGAACCGGTCCCCTATATCTATACTCCATTTGTCTATGCCGTGAGTCTTATCGGCGCGATCACGGTCTCCCTCGCGACCCAACCCGTGGACCCGGCTACGCTCGACGAGTTCTACCGACGCGTGCGCCCGCGCGGATTCTGGGGAACCGTTAAAAACCGAGTCGGTCCACTGCCGCCATTATCTGGTGCCGACGCAAGCGCAACCCGCATCCTCGTCAATGTGCTCCTCGGTGGTGCCTTGATCATGTGCACCTATTTCGGTGTTTTCTATCTGATAGGCCACTGGTTCGCCTACGCCGGAATCTGCGCCGGAATCGCCTGCGTATCAGGCGCGGCTCTCTACTTCACCTGGTATATCCCGCTGCGCAACGAGGAACTTGAAAATGCGAAGGACCCAAGCGAATGACCGTGCTGGCTTGTGATTTTGGCGGAACTCGCCTGAAAATCGGCATCGTTCGTGATGGAAACGTGCTCGCTCACTCGATCGCGCCCGCATATTCCAAACAACACCTCGAACCACAATTGCCCGCACTCAAGCAAACGTGGCTTGAATTGTTAGAGCGGGCCGGGCTTTCTCTGCACGATTGTGCGGGTGTGGCTGTTGCATTCCCAAGCATCGTGGACCATGCCACCGGACGCATCCTCGACCAATACGGAAAGTATGCCGATTGCATGGACGTCGACATGCGGACGTGGTCGCGCACGGAATTCGGCCTGCCACTCGCGATTGAGAACGATGCGCGTATGGCGTGCATCGGCGAGTGGCGTTGTGGTGCGGGTCGCGGTGTGGATAATCTTGTCATGATCACCCTCGGGACTGGCCTCGGGACGGGCGTCATCCTCCACGGCAGAGTACTGCGCGGCTGCCACGGCCAGGCTGGGGTGTTAGGGGGGCACACCACTGTGCGTTACGGCGGTCGCGCGTGCGGCTGCGGCAATACCGGCTGTGCCGAGGCCGAGGCTTCAAGCGCGGTTCTGATAGATCTGGCTGCCGCCCGGCCGGACTTTTCTTCCAGCGCGCTCGCGCATGAACCCGTTCTGGACTTCGCCGCCGTATTCCGCCAGGCGGATGCCGGTGATGCCTGCGCCCTGGCCCTGCGTGACCACGCGTTGCTCGTATGGTCCTCCGTCGCCGTGAATCTCATCCACTCCTATGACCCCGAACGGATCATCCTTGGCGGCGGCATCATGGCGGCCGCCGATGTGATCCTGCCCGCCGTGCGCGAATACGTCCGGACACATGCGCATACCCCGTGGGGAGAGGTGCAAGTCGAGGCATCCACGCTTCGCGATCAAGCCGCACTCGTCGCCTCGGAATGGCTGTTGGCAGAACAATCCATCTATTTCTAACATGAGAAAACCCAATTACGACAAGTTCCCGTTTGTTGCCGTGACTGGTGCCGACAACGCCTGTGTGACTGGATGGCCAGCCGTCAGTCGGGCGCTTCGTGATGCCCTGAATACCAGTGCGAAACAGAAAACCGTCATGGCCGTGGAATGCTACCCGGGCGTGAACGAGAGCGAGATAGTCGAGGCGCTCGGTTTTTCGTTAGATCCCGCGCGTGTCATCCGGACCGCCGACGCGCTGCGCCCGGAATCCGAGATCAACGCGCTCTGCGGGCCTTTTCTTGGCGGTGACGACCCGGTGTTTGGCTTTCTCTGCGGACTTGAATTGCAGCAGTTTTTCGACCCGGAACGTTTGCAGAGGTTGCGCGAAAAATCCGCCGGGCTGCCCGGCGGGCTTGTCTTGATTGTCGGAGTGGGCGCCACATGGGTCCATGAGGCTGACCTGTTAGTCTATGCCGATCTTGGTCGATGGGAAATTCAAAAACGACAGCGCCGGAACGAAATTTCCAATCTCGGCGTGAACAACGCCGCCGCCTGCGCCAAACTCA
>CAIYYV010000092.1 GCA_903930425.1 Akkermansiaceae bacterium
AGATTTCCAGCGTCCTCTTTATTTTTCCAGCATGGCTCAGGATGGCTGATGCTGCTGATAGGCGCCATTTTTCACCATGACTCTTTTGAAGCGAAGAGCGATCGGGATGGCAGGCGTCAAGTGTCATCCAGCATTCCTTTCAGGTTTCCGAAGAAATGGCTGAGTTCGTCGGCGCTCGGTTCGGCGCCGAGGATATCGTCGTAGCTCGTGTGGTCGAGGTAGGTGTCATCGAGTTCGGCGATGAATGAGCTGGGTTGGCAGCCGGTTTCTTGTCCCCATTTGATGCGTTTGGCGCAATACGTGAGGGTGAGGTTGTCTTGGGCGCGGGTGATGCCCACATAGAGCAGTCTTCGTTCCTCGTCTTTCGTGCCATCGGCGATGCTGCGCGAATGGGGCAGGTATCCTTCTTCAAGCCCGACGAGAAAGACGATCGGAAACTCGAGACCTTTCGAGGCGTGCAGCGTGATGAGGGTGGCACCTTGTTTGCTTTCGAGATCCTCATCCTCGCGGTCAGAGGCGAGCGCGCTGTCGTCCAGAAACGCTTGGAGTTTTTTGCCCTTCATGGTGTGGGCGCGCAGGCTGTCGATCACGCTCTGGATTCCTTCGGCACGTTGTTGGCGTTCGCTGTCGGTTTTGCATCCGCGTTCGATCCACGGCAGGTAGGCGGCCTCGTGGATCAATGCGTGAAGCACGTCGGCCGGATTGTCGCGCTTGAGATCAATGCGGTTTTTTGCGCCGGCGATGAGGGCGATAAACGCTTCGACCGAGTGGCGGGTTTTGGAGCCGATCGAATGCGTGAAGTTCGGGTCGCAGAGTGCTTGCCAGACCGATTCGTGGTGTTCGCGGCTCCACTCGGTGGCGAGCACTGCGGTGGATTGGCCGATGCCTCTGTTCGGTGCGTTGAGGATGCGCAGCAGCGGCACGTCGGCCTCCGGGGAAACAAGCAACTGCGCATAAGCGAGCACGTCACGCACCTCGCGGCGGTCGTAAAAACTTTGCGCGCCGACCATGCGGTAGGGGATTTTGCGTTCACGCATGGCGAGTTCGAGTTTCCGGCTTTGGCCATTCGTGCGAAACAACACGGCGAAATCCTCCCATTGCCGGCCGACCGCGCTCTTGCCTGCCAAAATTTCCTCGGCGATGAATTCGGCCTCCTCGTCATCGCCCGGCATCGCAACGATGCGCACCAGGTCTCCGCCCAGGCGGGTCGATCGCAAGACCTTTTCGTGCCGGCCCCGGTTGTGACGGATCAGGCTGTTCGCCGTGTGCAGGACCGCATGCGTCGATCGATAGTTCTCTTCCAGCCGGATGACTTTTGGATGCGGAAAAAACCTTTCGAATTCCAGGATGTTGGCGACTTCTGCGCCGCGCCATCCATAGATCGATTGGTCGTCATCGCCGACGACGCACACATGATAGGGTTTGCCGACTAACTGTTGGAGCAGCCGCATTTGGAGTGAGTTGGTGTCCTGGAACTCATCCACGGTGACCCGCTGGTAGCGCTCGCGGAAGACGTCGCGAACATCGGCGTGCTCACGAAGGACTTTTTCGGCGAACACGAGCAGGTCGTCGAAGTCCACGGTGTTTTGGGCCCGGAGTTCATTCTGATAGGCGACCGCCAAATGCGCAAAGTAATCGTCCTCGATGGCGGCGGGGTCGAGTCCCATGTTTTTCGCCTTAGAAATGGCACCCAGCACGGTGTCCGGTTTGACTTTCTCGTCGGATCCGCCTTTTCGGACTAACAATTGCTTCATCAGTCCCACTTGGTCGGAGTGTGAGCAGATCGAAAAATTCTTTTTATAGCCAAGTTTATCGATGCCGCCGCGGAGGAGTCGCACGCAGAGGGAATGAAAGGTACAGACGGTCATGTCGGCGGCCGCCTTTTTGGTGACCATTCCGGCGATGCGGTCGCGCATTTCGCTGGCGGCCTTGTTGGTGAACGTGACGGCGAGGATTTCCGGGGCGGGGATTTTTTTTTCGAGCATGTGGGCGATCCGGCAGGTGACGGTTCGGGTTTTGCCGGTGCCGGCGCCTGCGAGAATCATGACGGGGCCGTCGAGAACCGCGACTGCCTGGCGTTGGGCGGGGTTCAGTGAGCGGAAGGAGAAGTCGTTGGCCATGGGCGGGCGCATCCAAGCGCCGGGATGCTCGGGTGGCGAGAACGGAGTTGAGCACAGAGAAGATTGATGTCGGTCGTGTTGCGGCGGACTCGGGTCTTGAAAATTCCGGCGCATGCCTGATGCTCCAGCCATGGCTGAGCCCGATCTATTTTCCACCGTGAACGCTCGTGCCCCACAGGCCCGCATCCTTGAGTTGCGCGCCCTCATCCGTCATCACAACCAGCTGTATTATCTCAATGCCGCACCGGAAATTTCCGATGCGGATTACGATGCGCTCTATCGCGACCTTGAAATCCTTGAAGCCAAGCATCCGGAATTTCATGACCCGAATTCGCCCACCCTCCGCGTCGGCGGCGCGCCGATCAAAGGGTTTCAACAGATCCAGCACACCGTGCCGATGCTCTCGATCGACGACGTCTTCGAACTGAGCCCGGAATCCCTCGCGAAAACCGGTGCCGCCCGGCCCGAACTCGAACTCATCGCATTCTATCAAAAACTCCAAAAAAATCTCAAGCGCGATGAGGTCACCGTCACGGTGGAACCCAAGATCGATGGAGTCGCCGTTTCCCTGCTTTATCGCGGCGGAAAACTGGTGAGTGCGGCGACCCGTGGTGACGGCCAAACCGGTGATGACGTCACCCACAACGTCCGCACGATCCGAAGCGTGCCGCTGGATTGGCACGGCGCGGGTGGCACCATTCCGTCCGTGCTGGAAATTCGTGGTGAGATCTTCATGCCCAATGCCGCATTTGCCGCGCTCAATGCAGAGCGTGATGATGCCGGGCTGCCATCCTTCGCCAACCCGCGAAATGCCGCGGCCGGGACTCTCAAACAACTGGACCCGGGCATCGTCGCCAAGCGCCCGCTCGCCTTCCTCGCCCACGGGCTCGGTGCCTATGACGGCGAGGTGTTAGAGACAGAGCATCACTTCCACGCGCTGCTCGAACGGCTGCGGATTCCGCATAACCAGCCGCTGCTCACCGTTGCCACGCCAGAAGAACTGCTGGAGGCTGTCGCCACGATCAAACACCTGCGCACCGAGTTGGATTACGCCACTGACGGCGCGGTCATCAAGGTGTTAGATCGCGCGGACCGCGTGCGGCTCGGATGCACCACGCGGGCACCACGCTGGGCCGCGGCCTACAAGTTTTTGCCGGAGCAAAAGGAGACTTGTCTCAAGGCCATCAGTATCCAGGTCGGCCGCACCGGTGTGCTCACACCCGTGGCGGAACTCACGCCTGTCTTGATTTCCGGTTCCGTCGTCTCGCGCGCCACGCTCCACAATCAGGATGAAATCGATCGCAAAAAAATTCAGGTGGGGGCCACAGTGCTTGTGGAAAAGGCCGGCGAAATCATTCCCTCGATTGTCAAGGTGACGCAGGTCGCTCCGGGCGTTCCCGTGTTTTCGATTTTCTCGCAGGTGGGCGGGAAATGCCCGTCCTGTAGCGGGCCGATTTCGCAGGAGGAGGGATTTGTCGCGTGGCGCTGCACGAATTTCCAATGTCCGGCGCAGGCAGTGACCCGCATCTATCACTTTGCGTCGCGCAAAGCGCTCGACCTTGACGGTGTTGGCGAGGTGGTGGCCGACGCACTCGTCCGTCACGGCCATTGCGCGACCCCGCTGGATCTTTTCGGGCTAACGGAAATGGTGCTGGCCAATCTCAACCTTGGCAGTGACGACGCGCCGCGCCGTTTTGGTGAAAAAAACGCGGCGAAGGTGCTTGCCGCCCTTGCTTCCGCGCATTCCAAACCGCTGTGGCGTTGGCTCTATGCCATGGGGATCCGCCAAGTCGGGGAATCTGCAGCCAAGGAACTTTCCCGGCTTCACCGCACGCTGACTGATCTCTCCGAGTCGCCGATTCTAGCGGAATTGCTGCGCGACACCCGGGTCGATGCCAAAAAGAAAAACGATTTTCTATCACCCTATGGCATCACTGGCGATGTCGGGCCGGCGGTGGCCCAAGCGGTTACGGCGTTTTTTGGTTCGGGAGCCGGGCGGTTGGTTCTCGCCCGTTTGTTAGAACTGGGCATTGATCCGGAGTCGGGTGATTACCGCCCCATGGTGACTGTGGGCGATCGGTCATCGCTGCCGCTGTCCGGGAAAACTTTTGTCATCACCGGCACCTTGAGTCTGGATCGTGATGCGATGAAGGCCTTCATTGAAAGCAACGGTGGCAAGGTTAGCGGCTCGGTCTCAGCCAAAACCAGTTATGTGCTTGCTGGCGACGGAGGAGGTTCGAAACGCGCCAGTGCTGAAAAGATAGGGGTCCCGGTCATTGATGAGGCCGGGCTGGCTGCATTGCTCCGAGGGAATTGAAAATCCAACTGGCCGGCCCGAAGCGTTCATGTTCCTCCAATGATTTTTGAGGGCATCGGCGTTCGGGATTGGACGTCCGCGTTTCGCGGGTCCAGAATCCGGCATGGCAAAGGTGCTGGTGGGACTCTCGGGCGGCGTGGACAGCGCGGTCGCCGCCGCGTTGCTGGTGGAACAGGGGCATGACGTCACCGCCGCCTACATGAAAAATTGGATCAATGAGGAAGGCATCCCGGGCGACTGCCCGTGGCAACGCGACATTGAGGACGCGCATGCGGTCGCCGGAATTTTGGGAATTGAGTTCCGTGTCATTGATCTCATGGATTCCTATCGGTCTCGCATTGTGGATTCTTTGATCGATGGATACCGATGCGGGATCACTCCAAATCCGGACGTTTGGTGCAACCGCGAGATGAAGTTCGGCGTGTTTCTCGATTATGCTTTATCACAGGGATTTGAGCATGTGGCCACGGGACACTACGCCCGCCATCGGACACTGGCAGACGGCTCGGCCGTCATCCTTCGCGGGGCCGATCCTAACAAGGATCAAAGTTATTTTCTCGCGTTGCTCACCCGACACCAGGCACAGCATGCGTTGTTTCCAACGGGTGAGATGCTCAAACCCGACGTGCGCGAGGTCGCTCGGCGGTTCCTCCTCCCCGTTGCGGAAAAAAAAGACAGCCAGGGAATCTGCTTCCTCGGACAGGTGAAAATGACCGATTTCCTCCGCCATTATGTCCCGGACTCGCCCGGTGAAATCGTCGATCTCTCGGGAAAAATCCTCGGCCAGCATCGCGGACTCCACCTCCACACGCTCGGCCAGCGAAAGGGCCACGGCGTCGCGTCGCCTCGCGAGGGAATGGCTTATGTCGTCGTTGGCAAGGATCGGGCTCACAATCGTTTGATTGTCGGTTGGGACACACCCGAATCGGAGGGCCTCTATGCGCGGGTTTGCACTGTGGGCACGCTCTCGTCCCTCAATGAACCGCTCGATTCATTCAGTCTGTTAGATGCCCAGCCGCGTTATCGATCGAAGGCCGAGCCCGCAACGCTCGTGCCACTCCCGGACGGCAAACTCCGGTTGGAATTCCGCCAACCGCAGCGCGCCATCGCTCCGGGCCAGATTTGCGCGTTCTACGACGGCGGGCGCTTGTTAGGCGGAGGTGTTTTCGAGTCCGCGTCAGAGGGCTTGGATTGAAGTCGGCCATCCGCCGTTGGGATTTCACGGATGCGATTCGGTTTCCTCTTCCTGATAGATATCATAATCGGTGTTGATCGACCAAAGATCGTGCTGAGCGCCGTCGGCAATGTTTTCCGCCGCCAGTAAGCCCATGAGGATGCTGTGATCCTGGTTGTTGTATTTGAACGCACCGGCGCGCCCGATGGCCAGGAGGTGCGGGCAGCAGGTATTGAGGTGGCGTACCACAGGGGCCAGCCAGTCGCGATACCCTTTTCGATAGACCGGGTAGCATCGCGGGACGCGCACGACCACGCCGTCGCTGACAGGTGCGTTGCGGAGCAGTCCGGTTTGTCTGGTTTCATCGATTGCCATGTGAATCAACTCCGCATCCGGAGTGGACCACAGGGTGTCATGCTCGTCACACCAATACTCCAACGCGAGAATTGAAGAGTCAGAGCTGGCGGCCTGGCCATTCGGCCAATTGCGGAAGTTGGTGATGCGTCCGAGGCGGAATTCCGGGGACTGCATATACAACCATTGGTCTGGAAACAACGAGGGATGCTCCACCTTGATATAAATCAAAAGTGTGTTCCGATAGGTCAGTCGGTCGAGAGCGTCGCTCACCTCATCGGGAAGATCTGGAAGGGATCGGCACAACTGGGTGAGCGGCATGGTGGAGATGATATGATCGAATGATAACTCCGCGCCGTCGGCCAATCGCAGGCTTCGGCCGTCCGGGGCCATGCCGACGACTGGCCGGGAGAGGTGGATTCGGCCGCCCTTTTGGCGGATGCGCTCCGCCATTCTTTCATAGACAATCCCTGACCCTTCGATGGGGTGGGGGAAGCGGTGCACCAGGGTTTTGTGGACCCGCCGGTTTAAGCCAATGGACGCCCAGAGCGCATGCGCCATGGAAAACCCCTGGATCCTCTGCGCCGCGAAATCAACGTCTAACTCGTAACACGGAATCCCCCATAACTTTTCACTGTAGGATTGGAAAAACAATTGGTAAAGTCGACGGCCAAACGCTGCCACCACCCAATCCTCAAAGCTCGTCACCGGCATTTTTTGGAACGGTTTTATCAGAAGCTGTTTTGCATAACTCGCCGCACAATGGGCGGCTTCGATCCATCCCAGGTTGCCCAGCGCATTCAGCGGCTTGAGTGGGTAATGGTAAAACCGGCCTCCATAATAAATCCGCGTGAGGCGCTCCACCATCTGATAGTCATCGCCCATCAATTCGTGCCACAAGCGGTTGACGCGCGCGTCCTTGCTGAAAAACCGGTGCGGCCCCAAATCCACGTTCACGCCCCACAAGGGAAAGGAGCGCGCCATGCCACCGATCTGTGGAGTCGCCTCAAAAACATCCACATCGCAGCCTTTTTGGATCAAGGCATGCGCCGCAGTGATCCCTGCGGGACCCGCTCCAATGATAGCCACTCGACTCATGTGATGGGGGGAATGGAGTGGTTCCGCGCAAGACCCCGTGGCGGAAATAAACCGCAGAGCGCCGCACCTAACAGGGCCAGCGAGGGCAAGTATATCCACCACCGTGACGGAGGGTGAATGCTGACCATCAACCAGCCCGATCCCAATGCAAGCAGCGCGAAAATCATGACCGACCAACGGATTTTCGGCAATGCAAGGGTCATCGCTAACAGATTGAGAATCATGATGTCATTATAGGGATTTCGGTATGCGGGGAGCAATCCGTCGGCCAAAAAGCTCCAGGCCGCAATGCCAATCAGCACGCTCTCGGGTGATCCGCGTGACTGCCACCAAAACCAGATGGCAAAGGTCAAAACCAGAACGGCGAGGACCAATTTGTCAGATACCGGGGACCAACCGAGGATGCGGCACAACCGGAACACCGAGCTGTCCACATACTGCTTTACCTGGTATCTCGCCAGCTGGTCGACGGGCAGTCCCTCGATTTCCGCCGGGAATGCCTGCGGTCCTGGGCGCGGGTTTTGATCGGTTCGATAGACTTCGGACCATGTGTTCATTCCCTTGGCGTAATCGGTCCAGCAAGTCCTCATCATCCAAATGGGACCCGCGAGTCCCAATGCAAAACCCAAAAGCATTCCCAGCCATTGACCGCGCCGATGCAGCAGCATGAATGGTGCCAGGAAAAGCAATAATGGCGGACGCAATGCCAACAAGAAGCCGGCGGTCGCACCCGCCAAGCCGCGGTTTTTTGCATCAGTTCTCAGACTGAGGCTCAGCCATAAGGCCATGAGAAAAGCGAGCATGACATAACACTGACCGCGATCAATGTGGTGGCGCCAAGCCAAGGTGTAGGTGAAGCCCACCACCAGCGCCGACCAGATCCATCGCGCCAGCGTGCCATGGATCGTCCTCATCCACAGGCCCCAGATGCCGATGAGAAAACCCCACTGGGCAAACAACCAGCCGATCTGCGCGGCGGGGTAGGGGAGTGCCGCGAAGGGTGCCGTCACCCAGAGCAGGGCCGGCGTCACGGTCGTTTTGGTGATCGGGAGTGCCGGGTTGTCATACGGGTCTCGCCACCGATCTGGATCGCCCGTGCGCCACTTGTAATGGTAAGGATCCCGACCGGCCTCAAGCAGCCGCGCGCCGGTGATGCGATTGCGGTAATCGATCGATCCGGTCTGTGCCACCGTGTTCCAATCGACACGAAAACTATGGAGTGCAAAAACACAAAGCAGCAGCACAAGAACTGCTAGAGAGGCTTTTTTCTGACCGTTTGTGCGGTCAAGGCAAATGGGAGATTCGGAACGAGTGGGGGACGGCGGGGCGTCCCGCAAGCCATGACAATTTGGACAATGGTCATTCGTGAACCAGACGTGATTGCCGCAATGTGGGCATTCTTCAAGGAGCGTCACGACAGGGGTTTTTGTTGATCAAGTGGCCGCTCACCAAATATTCCCGTGCGCGGATCGGTGGGTAGCGGAATGCATAGGGCAATGACTGGCTGCCGAAGGAAACCCGCTCACTCGAGCGAGGCAAGATTTTTTTCGGTCCTGATGCGGGCGGCGGGTTCGGTTATCGCGGTTGTTTTCGAATTCTGAGCAGGGCGGCGAGCATGCCCCAGGCATCGCGGAGCGGGTGGACTTTCCCTCCTTTTTTCTGGATCCAGTTGACGGGGATTTCCGACCAGCGCGCGCCGTCGCGGCGGAGGGCGGTCAGGAGTTCGGAATCAAAGGCCAGTCCATTTTCTGATAGGCGGTTGGCGATCCGGCGGTAGTCGGACGCTTTCAGGATTTTGGCGCCGCATTGGGGGTCCGCGCATTGCAGGCCGAGCAGCAGGCGCGCCGCTAACAGAAATCCGCGGTGTGCGAGCCCGCGCCACGGGCTTTCGACCACGCGGGTGGTGGCGGTGCGTTTGCGGATCCCGAGCACCGAGCTGCCGTCGGCCAACGCACGGCCAACGAGTTCTAACATTCCTTCCGCGGTGACAGAGCCATCGGCATCCACGAAGGCGAGCCAATCGGCGTCGGGAGCGAGTGCCCAAGCCTCCCGGATCACCGCGCCCTTGCCGTGGTGTGCGGCGGCGAAATGGACTTGCACGGCAGGAAAAACTTGGGCAAATGCGTTTTGGAGTTGGATGAGGCGTGGGTGTTCGGCCGGATTCGACCCGTCGTCCGCAATGATCCAGCGAACCGGCAACGGGGAAGCGGCGAGTGCCACCGCGAGTGATTCGCCAAATGCCTTCAGGCGCGCGGAATCATTCCACACCGGGGTGACTAGCAGGATGGGGTGTGGCGTCACGGACATGGGCAATGGCATACAATAACATTGCGGGAATATCGATTCTTTCATCGTATCCGTCCGCTTTGATGAAACGTGCCACCATTGTTGTCCTCTGGATCTGCGTGATCTCCGCCGGAGTCTTCCTGCGCTTCGAGCATCTTGGCCTGCGCCCGTTTCATGCCGATGAAGCCACCGGCGCGCGCATCACCGCCCGGCGCATGGAATCCGGGGAAAGCCAATTTGACCCCAAGCATTTTCACGGTCCGCTGCTTGTCGATCTTGCCATCCCGCTTTGCAGGATGCGGGGGGAATCCTGTTGGCGGGATTTGACAAAATCCACGTTGCGCACGCTGCCGGCCATTGCGGGCTGTTTGCTGGTGTTGGTGCCCTTGTTGTGGAGGCGGCGTTACGGTGATTGGGCGATGGTTCTGAGCGCGGCGTTTTTGGCCACTTCGCCGCTGTTAGTTTATTACAGCAGGATGTTCATCCATGAATCGCTGCTGGTTTTGTTAGGGATGTGCGTGTTGGTCGGGTTGTTTCGAAAACCGTGCCTTGGAATTCTCGGTTTGCTCATGGGATTGATGTTCGCCACGAAGGAGAGTTTTGCCATCAGCGTGATGGCGTGGTCGGGTGCCGGCCTGATCATCGCTTGGGAGAATCGCAAGCTCATCGACCGGGATGTGTGTGTTGCCTGGTGGCGGCAATACCGGATTCCGGTGGGCATTTCCCTTGTGGTGGCGGCCGTCACTGCCATCGGGTTTTACACCGATGGGTTCCGGCATGCACAGGGTGCGCTGGACTCGGTCCGCACGTTTTTTGTGTATGAAACCGTGGCGGGCCATGACAAGCCGTGGAGTTATTACTTACAACTTTTCGCGCTTCCTAAAAAATCAGGTGGCGTCTGGTGGTTTGAAACGCCTCTGCTCGCGCTCGCGCTTTTCGCTTATGCGTCGACCTTTCGTCGCGGGCCAACTGCAAGGCCCGGGCGCTCCGTCATCCGCTTCATTGCCTATGCCGCAGCCGGGCATTTTCTGATTTACAGCCTGATTGCCTACAAGACGCCGTGGCTCGCCTGCCTGCCGTGGGCGCATGTCTGTCTGTTAGCCGGTTTTGCGGCAACCGTTCGTTTCAACCGCCACACCACCGTGCTGCAACCCCTGATCGGCGTGATTGCGGGGATCTGCCTGGTCACGCAGTTCTATCAGGCGCGGCGCGTCACCGGCCGCTACGCTTCGGACGAGCGCAATCCCTACGCCTATGTCCCGACCCGCAATGATATCGAGAATTTGCCCTCCTGGCTCGAGCAACTCCGGAAAGTCGCGCCCGGTGACACCTTGGCTCCGATCGCGGTGATTGGAGGCGAGTATTGGCCGCTTCCGTGGTATTTGCGTGCGTCAGGAGACGTCGGTTATTGGTCGGCACCGCCGGTTGGGCTTGAGCAATTCGTCTTGGTTTTGGCGATGTCGGACGCGGCGGAGGCCGTCATGGGGACGCTCGAAAAATCGCACATTGCGCTGCCGCGCGGCTTGCGCGCCGAAGTTCCCATGTATGTTTTTGTGAGAAATGATGTGTGGAAGCGATGGATGGAAACCGGCACCCGATGATTGCCCAGGGCCATTTTTTGGACGCGCATGGTTTCCATCACGATGCGATGAACACCACGTTCAGCCTGCGACTCCGCGGTGTGGATGAAGGCACCGCGCGGGCCGCAGCGCGCGAGTGTTTTGAATGGTTAGATTATCTCGAGTCGCGGCTGAGCCGTTTCATCGAAGGCAGTGATGTTTCGCGCATCAATCATCTTCGTGCCGGCGAAACCCTCTATCTGAGTGAACCCTGCCATCAATGCCTTCTCTTGGCCCTTGACGGCAGCGCCCGCACCGATGGCCTGTTTGATATCACACTCGGCACCCGCATCGAACACCGGAAATCGCGAGACCCCGGCCCGGCACCGCCTGTCACCGGCAGACTCACCCTGCACCCCGATGTCCCCGCCATCACTTGCGAATCACCCGGCCGCGAGATCGATCTCGGCGGCATCGCCAAAGGCTTTGCCCTCGACCAACTCATGCCACTGCTCGTCGGCTGGGACGCGCAGGACTCGCTGCTCGCCGCCGGTGCCAGCTCGTTCCTCGCCTTCGGCCCGAGCGCCTGGCCGGTCGATCTCACGGGGGACCGGCAATCGCTGCGCATTTTCCTAACAAACCAAGCCCTGAGTGCCTCGGGCACCGGCATCCAAGGAGACCATATTGTGCATCCTAGCGGTGAGGGCGCCCAACCGGCCCAGCCATTGACCCGGGTTTGGGTGATGGCACCCTCGGCCGTGATGGCGGAAATCGGGTCCACCGCCTTGATGCTCGTGCCACCGGATGAGATTCCGGATTGGCTGGACCGGCCCATCGGTCTCGGTGAAGTTTACGCCGAGCGTGAGGGCCATCTCAGTCGCGTGCCGTCCTCGGCGATTGAGGTATTGCCGGGCGGGCGACCCGCGTGATCTCTGGCCAACAAGCCCGCCGAGGACGCCCGTGATCGCTTGCAACGGGTCGGACGATCGCCCCTTGACGTCCTTCAAAAAATCCTGTGCTTTCCCGCAATCCTCTTGCCAAATCGACTTTGGCCAGCCTAGTCCCTCAGCCCACACCCGCACCCCGGACCGTTTTCACCATGGGAAAAACACTCATTATTGCCGAGAAACCGAGCGTCATGACCGACCTCAGCCGCGCGCTCGCCAAACCGCTCGGCAAGTTCGAAAAAAAGGGTGCTGGCCGCGATTTCTACTACGAAAATGACCGGGCCGTGATCACCTCGGCCGTCGGCCACCTCGTCGAACTCCGCATGCCCATGGGCCCTAACGGAAAAAAACTTCCGTGGAATTTTCAAGTCCTCCCCGCCATCCCGGAAAGTTTTGATCTCGACCCGATCCCGGATTCGCAAGCCCGTCTCCAGCAAATCCTCAAGCATGCCCGCCGCAAGGACATCGACCGCATCGTGAATGCCTGCGACGCCGGACGCGAAGGGGAGCTGATTTTCCACTACATTATGGAAATCGGGGAAGTCAGCAAACCGGTGCAACGGCTTTGGATGCAATCGATGACCGATCATTCGATCCACGAGGCATGGGAGACACTGCGCAGCGAGGAACAAATGAAATCCCTGACCGACGCCGCCAAGTGCCGGTCCGAATCGGACTGGTTGGTCGGACTCAACGCCACCCGCGCCCTCACGTGTTTCAACTCGCGCCACGGAGGCTTCAACATCACCGCCGCAGGCCGGGTACAAACCCCAACGCTCGCCATCTTGGCCACCCGTGAAGCGGAAATTCAGGCGTTTCAAGCGAGTCCGTATTTTGAAGTCCACGCCACCTTCGGCGTCCGCTCGGGTCACTATCTCGGCAAATGGATCGATGAGGCATGGAAAAAAGACGACGCCAATGTCCATTCGCGCGCCGAGCGCCTCTGGGAACAAACCACCGCCGAGCAAATCCAATCCCGCTGCGAAAACCAATCCGGCTTGGTCTCCGAAGAAAAAAAAGCACAATCGCAGATTGCCCCGCAGCTCTACGACCTCACCACGCTTCAGCGTGAAGCGCCCTTTTCCGCGAAAACCACCCTCCAGATCACCCAGGCGCTTTACGAAAAACACAAGGTCGTCACCTACCCGCGAACCGATTCACGCTATTTGCCGGAGGATTACATCGGCCACGTCCGTGACACCATGAAGCAACTCGCGCAGAGTGACCTCGCTTGCGCCCAATACGCGGAGGCTGTGCTCACAGGCAGCACGGAGGCGGGCCCTCGTTTGCACAAGTCCCGCCGGATCTTCGATAATAAAAAAGTCTCGGACCACTTCGCAATCATCCCCACCGGAAAAATCGCCAAGCTGAGCGACACCGAACAAAAAGTGTTCGACATGATCGCCAAACGATTCATTGCCGTTTTCTATCCGCCGGCCGAGTTCGAACAAACGACCCGCCTCACCCGCATCTCACACGCCTCTCCCCCGCAGGTCGACACCTTCAAAACCGAGGGCCGCGTGCTCGTCAAGACGGGTTGGCTCGAAGTCTATGGCCGCCGTCCCGGCGTTGCGGCAGGCAAGGATGAACTCGTTCCGGTCACCACCGGTGAATCTGCTAGAGTCGAAACCATCGAGGTCATTCACGAGTTCACCAAGCCTCCGGCACGCATGACCGAAGCCACCTTGCTTTCCGCCATGGAAGGGGCCGGCAAACTCATCGACGACGAAGCGCTCGCCGAGGCCATGGCCGAACGCGGGCTTGGCACACCCGCCACCCGCGCCGCCACCATCGAGGGCCTCATTGCCCAAAAATACCTCGCCCGTGAAGGGCGCGAGCTCTTTGTTTCCGGAAGCGGCATGCGCCTCATCCAACTGGTCCGCCAAATGGATATCGAGGGACTCTATTCACCCAGACTCACCGGCGATTGGGAATACAAACTCCGCCAAATGGAACACGGACAACTCAAACGCGCCGCGTTTATGAAGGAGATCGTCTCCTACACCCATGAGATCGTCACCAAGGCGCGCAAACTCGCCGACGATGCAAAAAACCAATCGTTCGCCGATCTCGAAACCCCCTGCCCGATGTGCGGCACCCAAGGACTGCAGCAAACCGACGCCACCTACGAGTGCCGTCAGACGGAATGCAAATTCAAGGTGAAAAAGCACATCGCCGGCCGCCTGCTCAGTGAGTCGGAAGCCACCGAACTCTTCACGAAAAAAGTCGTCGGACCACTCACCGGCTTTAAATCCAAATTCAACAAGCCCTTCGATGCCGGCCTTCAACTCGACGCCAAATTCAAAGTCAACTTTGTCTTCGACAACGACGACAAGGATGCGGCGCTTGAACTCACAGAAGAACAACTCATCAGTGGGGTCGACCTCGCGGATGGCCGCCACTTTAAACTCTATCAGAGCGCCAAGGCCTATCACATCCCGGAATGGGTGACGAAAAAGGAACCCCACGGCATCCGAATCGGCAAGTCGATCCTCCACCATGAACTCACCGTCGAACAGGTGCTCAAATTGATTGTCACCGGCAAAACCGATGTCATCAAAGGCTTTGTCTCCAACCGCACCAAACGCAAGTTCGATGCCTCCCTCACCTTCGATATCAAGGACGGCAAGATCGGCTTCGACTTCCCGCCCCGCCCCGCTCCTAAGGGCCAATTGAACATCCCAGTCAAAAAAACCGCGAAAAAGGCTGTGAAAAAGGCTGTGAAAAAAGCCACGAAAACGGCCGCTGCAACAAAGGTTTCGGCGAAAAAAGCCACCCGGGTGAACAAGCGGTGAGTCTTGCGAGACCCACAGGTGGCGGGCGATGATTTCCTGGAGTCAGGAACGGTCATTGCAATTTTCGAGGATTGGGAGAAACTTTAGCTGTGAAACGATGCTGGGTTTTGAGACTTCGCGTGTTCCCGGTGCTTGCCGTTGCGGGATGCTTTGCGGCCTGCTCCCCCCACACCACGACCGTCTCCTATCTCAAGTCGGACGCAGCCGTGAAGGCTGAAACGTTCGGTTATCGGAAGTGGATCGCCCAGGCCTCGCACCCGGATGTGATTTTGATCGGCATCCATGGGTTCTGCGGCGCGTCCATTGATTATACCAATTTGGGCAATCACCTTCTGGAATATCAGCCAAACACAGGCTTGTATGCCTACGAAGTGCGTGGCCAAGGCAGCGATCCCATCCGTGAGCGGCGTGGTGATATCGGCGATCCCAGAGATTGGTATCGCGATTTGTTCGCCTTCACCCAACTCGTGCAGGAACAGCACCCGAAGGCCAAAATCGTCTGGTTTGGAGAAAGCATGGGTGCCTTGATCGCGGCGCATGCCTGGCGTGCCGCTCCGCCCGGTGATCCTCCGTGTGATGCGTTGATCCTTTCCACCCCGATCGTGCGCTTCCGCGATGATATCCCCGCATGGACCCCGGGTTTGGTCCAGATTGCCGCCACCGCCCTCCCCTTGGCCCGCATTTCCCTCGAAACCCTGTCCGGCGGCCAGGATGTCCAAATGACCCAAAAGTCGCACCATGCCGAACAGGTGAAAAAGAATCCCTATCATGTCGAACAACACACGCTCCGGCTCATCGGCGCGCTGGCCCGCCTGATCAACGGCATGAACGATTGTGCGACCACCTTCCGTTCGCCCGTTCTCGTGCTGCACGGCGAGCAGGATTTTTTCAACAACGACTCTGATGTGCGCGGGTTTCTCGCACGCATCCCAGCCGGAACCTCCACCACTTACCGAAATTATCCCAACGCTTATCACCTCCTGATGTATGACGAGAAAAAAGAGAGAATCTTCAAGGATGTCGAACGCTGGGTGAACCAACTGCGCCGGAATCATCTCAAAATTAATTGAAGACGTGGGAGGATTCGTCTTGACGGGTGGGACTGGGTGGCCATCCTTCGCGCCCCCAACCCCACCTATTTGATCATGGCACGCATTTGCAGTATTCGAGGAACCCGCGTCCGCTCCGGCGGCAGAATCCATCGCTCGGGATTGGCTAAGAAAAAAGGTGGCATCGGCCGCCATATCACGAAGCGAGTGCTCCGCACCGTCTCACCGAATCTTCAGGTCAAACGCATCTGGGTGCCCGAACTCAACCAGTTCGTCCGCCTCAAACTCAGCTGCCGCGCCCTCAAAACCATCAATAAAAACGGCGCCTTCCTCACGCTCAAGAAGGCAGGATTGCTTTAATCACCTCGCCGGCAACCGCTGCACCACACACGGGCAGCGGCCTCACCAAATGCGTGGGCAACGGAAACACGCGCTCGTAAATTCCCGGAGCAATTTCTTGGGACTGCGCGTAAACGTCCCGCAACATTTCCAGTTTGGCGTCGAGGTTATCGATGTAATGGAGGGCAAAGGCCTCAGGCGTACGCGGCAATACGGGCGAACCAAAAGCGTGCTCGCCGTGGTGGCTGCCAACCAAATGCAATAGATGCAAACGGGTTTCCTCGGCACCGGGCTTGAAATCGGCCCAGACGGCGGCTTCCGGTGATTCTAACAATTCCCTCCAGAGTTTGTTGACGAGTTCGATGCCGATCGGAATATGACCTAACATTTCTCCGTGCAAACTCAGCGTTTGCGTGAACCCGCGCTCCGGATAGGCATTCTCCCACAGCTTGCCGCAATCGTGAAACAACACCCCGGTGAGCAAGAGGTCGCGATTGAGATCGGAATAAACGCTGGCCAAAGCATCGGCCGAATGCATCATCTGCGCGACATGCTCGACCAGTCCCCCGCGGCGGGCATGGTGGTTGCGCTTGGCGGCTGCTGTGCGGCGAAACCGCTCACCCATTTGAGTGAAAAACCGCTGGCAGAGTGCGTGCAAGCGCGGCTCGATGATGGATTGGCAGAGTTGCTCGATGACAGCGAAGTCGTGGTCTTGTTTCGCGCGCACGGTCAAATCCCCGGCGAAAAAGGCCTCCAGGGATTCGGCCTCCGCCGGGTGAAACGACAAATCCCGGGAGTCAACGCCGTAGGAGTTCTGAGTCCATTTCGCCTCCAAACGCAGCACTGCGGCGTCTTCCAAGGCGTCAGCTTTCTGATAGACCGGTGAGTCCGACCAGATTTTCAAAGAGAAATGCCCCGTGGAATCGGCGAAGACGAGTTCGAGATACGGTTTGTCATTCTTGGTCTTGCGAGTGGCACGCGACTGGAGCTGGGCGAGCACCGAGGCAGCGACGGGCGTTTCACCGGCGAGTTCCTTGAGGGCGGCAATACTGATGGGACTCATGCGCCACACTATGAACACTTGCCTCCCCGACGCAAGAATCGATCCACAACCGCTCACCCGAAAAAAATACCGCACCCAGCTGTCGCTAAAAACCCAAGGAAAAAAATCAGCCAGCCCTGAAATCAGGCTTGCATCAGGTCGGCCTTCAGCGGTTTCGGTGCAGGCTTTTCCTTCTTTTTCAGCGTGCGGCGCATTTTGCTGAGCGCCGTGTTCTGAAGTTGACGAATCCGCTCGCGCGTCACCCCAAACTCGCGCCCCACCTCCTCTAGAGTCAGAGCCTTCCGACCATTCAAACCAAAGCGCTCATCAATGATTCGACGCTCGCGTGGATCTAACACATTCAGCAATCCATCCAACTCATCGTGAAGATTTTTGTCCGATAATGAATCTAACGGATTTGTCGCACGCTCGTCCCGAATCACTTCCCCAAACTCCGTGGCCTCCCCATCATTGATCGGCGAATCAAGCGATGTCGGCCGATACGACGCTTGGCGTAACATCGCAAGCTTGCGCCGCGGAACCCCAATTTCATCAGCCAATTCCTCGTCTGTCGGTTCACGACCCATCGCTTCCGTCAGCAATGTGGCTATCCGACGCATCTTGGCGATCTTGTCCACCATGTGCACCGGTAAACGAATCGTCTTCGATTGATTCGCCAAAGCCCGCTTGATCGATTGCTTGATCCACCAAGCAGCGTATGTCGACAGCTTGCCACCCTTGTTCGGATCAAATCGCTCCACCGCTTTCATCAGGCCAATGTTGCCTTCCGATATCAAATCGCTGACAGGCATGCCGTAGTTGGCGTAATCCTGCGCGATTTTCACCACCAATCGCAAATTCGCGCGGATCATGTGAAACCGGGCCTCCATGTCACCCTCTTGAATCCGCGCCGAAAGCGCCAGTTCTTCCTCCGCTGTGAGTAATGGAGTTTGTGAAATCTCCCTCAAATACAACTTCATGCTGCTTTCTGATTCGTATGTCATGGTCGTGTGGGGTTATCATTATATCGCCGCCCTCGGGAATTTATGCCCGTTTTAATTTAAGAATAAAAGAAAATTTTTGCACGAATTGTGCCGAAACGAACGCGCCGCCATTTTTGTCATCTGTGAAGTCATTTGGAACGGAAGGCACATCTTAAGAGCGGGTTAGCATTCTTTGTGCCAGTTTCTAAAAAACTCGCAAATGGTTTAGGGTCAGCGGGTTGGGTTGGAATCGACCGTGACAAAATGAAGCGGGTGGCTTCTCTGTGTCAGGTTTGAGACAAGGTGGAGCGCAGGAGGGCAGCGGAGGCAGGGCTTGCGTAGCGCCATGAAAAAGAGGCAGCCAAAAAGATTTTATTGAGGCGCGTGTTGTTTGTTTTTTTGAGCTTCCCCTGCCGCGAAGTCTTTCTATGCTGCTTCCCATGCACCACTGGTTCATCACTTGGTCCTACCTTTCCATCGCCACACTTTTCTTTGTGGCCTGCAGTTCGGATCCAGAGGTGCCGCTGCTTGCCGGAAATACCCAGACTGCAAGTGGCGAGGGAGAGGCTCTTTATCAACAGGCCAAGCAAGCGGATGATGCCGGAAAAACCGATCGCGCCATCAAACTCTACAATCAAACTGCGACACGTTATCCATTTGTCGCATCTGCGGCGCAGGCGCGTTTCCGTCAAGCTCAGCTGCTGGAGCAATCGGGCAAGACCGAACTTGCGGCGGAAGCTTACAGTCAATATCTGGATCGTTTTCCCGGCAGTGGGCTTTACACCACGGCACTCAATCGCCAAGCGGCCATGGCCCAAGCGGCAGCCGATGGGGATGTGAAGTCGAGTTTCCTCGGTCTGAAAAGCAAGCTCTCCCTCGAAAAAACCGTTGCGATGTTAGGGAAAGTGCGCGACCACGCTCCCAAATCGCCGACAGCTGCCAAGGCGCAGTTCTCCATCGGTGAGCTTTACCAGGCCAAGGGCAAATCCACCGAGGCCATCGCCGCATTTCGTCAGTTAGTCCGCGATCAACCGGCGAGTCCCGAGGCTCCAGAGGCGCTTTTCCGCGTGGGGATCATCTTGATGGAAGATTCGGAACACGGGAATCAAAACCAAGCGAATGTGGATCTTGCGCGGGAAACTTTTAACGATTATCTCATCCAGTATCCGTCACACTCACGCAATGCGGAGGCTCACAAGCGGATCAGCTCACTCGGCGGCCGGGACTTACAGCGCTCGTTTGACATCGCTGAATTCTATTTGAAAACCGGCAAGCCCGAATCCGCCAAGGTCTATTACCGTGACATCATCAAGCGTGCGGGATCCGAAACCTTGGTTGCCGCCTCCAAAGCCCGTCTCAAGGAGTTAGGAGAATGATCGTTCCTATGAAAACATTCGCCTGCCTCGTTCCCGTGTTTTGTCTCGTCTCGTGCGTGGGCTATCAGCTCGGCGGTATCAAGCCCGCCTCCCTCGCTCAGGTGAAGTCCATTGCCGTGCCGATGTTTCAAAACGCCACCCTGCATCCCCGCGCCGAGGCGCTCGCCACTTCCGCCGTGGCTGACGCCCTCGTCCAGGATGGCACCTACCGCCTCGCAGCCGCCGATCAAGCGGATGCCGTGCTCGAAGGAAAACTTGAATCCATCAAATACGCCTCCATTCGCGGCACTCGTTACGATACCTTGCACCCAGAAGAACTCACCAACACCGTCATGCTCCGCTGGTCGCTTCGTGATGCGAAAAATCCCACCAAAATCCTCGCGTCCGGCAACTCCACGGGCACCAGCAAACTCTACGTCGCTGAAAACCTCCAAACAGCACGCAATAATGCGCTGCCGGATGCCCTCGAACGGGCCGCTCAGGCCCTTATCTCGCAGCTTTCTAACGGTTATTGATCCGGAATTCCGGGACAACCCAGCGGGCACCCTGTCTTAATTCTCCAATTTTTCCACGCAGACTTCGTGGCGTTGGCCGTTGATGTGAAGGACCATTTGATTGCGGCGTGTGATGCCGGTCTTGATGCCGGTCTTGTCTGAAGCGGGAGTGGTGGTCACGGTCGGTGCGGCCTTGGTGGATGCGGCACTGGCAGGCGCGGCCTTGGATGCTGCGGCCTTGGGTGGCGCGGCCTTGGTTCCCTTGACGAGGGCTTCGATTTGTTGCGGGAACATGGCGAAAAGCACGGCGGTTTCATCATCGGTTGGCAGGCCTTTTTCAGCACATTGACTGCGAAAACCCTCAAGACCAGGCGCTAACAAGTCAGCCGGGCGATCGGTGATCGCTTTGCGACCGGCTTGTTTTTCGACCTGCGCGAGAATGCTGGGGTCGATCGGGCCGGGGGCCTTGCCATATTTGCCAAGCGCGATGTCCTGCGCGGGTTGGCAGATCATCTTCCAACGTCCAAACTTGACATTCATCATCGCTTGGGTGCCGACAATCTGCGAGGTCGGCGTGACCAGCGGGATCCAGCCGAGCGCTTCGCGCACCACGGGGATTTCTCGGACGACCTCGTCAAACTTGTCAGCCATCCCTTGTTCGGCGAGTTGGTTGCGGAAATTGGAGAGCATGCCGCCGGGGACCTGGAAAACGAGGATGTCGGAATCCACGCGCTCGTTGGCCGGGCTGGTGAATTGCGAAAGCTGCTGATAGACCTCCTCGAAATGAAGGCGGAGTTCTTGGAGTTTGGCGGGATCATAGTCCGGACGGCGCGAGTGCCCCTCTAACAATGCCAGCATGCGCACGGTGTCCGGCTGGGAGGTGCCATTGGCGAACGGGGTGATCGAGGTTTCCACGGTATCCACGCCGGCATC
>CAIYYV010000093.1 GCA_903930425.1 Akkermansiaceae bacterium
CGGCACCCAACCTTGCGTGAAGAAAAGAGATGCAGTCATCAACGCAATCAAGCGGAATATCCTCCCAGGCGTCATTGAGTTCGATTCTCATAAATATGTTAGACGATGGCGGACGATTGCAGACTAATGCCATCGGACTTGTCAAGTCTCCTATTCAGGGAAACACCAATAGTCTGGAATCACGCGATGGCGGCGATGACACCATAATGCCACACCGCTGCCACCCGATGGCAATCCGCTCAAATGGCGTTCAATACTGCTTTCACCTTGTGTGCCAAACCGCTAATCTAGCAGACGATGAGTTATCACCTACACACCAAGCGCGGATACAGCTTCCCGGCCGTTTCCAGCGCGATGCAGAAGGCGGTCAGGCGCGGCGACGCGAAACTGGCCGGATATTGGGCGCTCGAACTTTGGGCCAGCGGATTCGGACAGTATGTCTGGCGCCGTCTGCTCACCGTGAGCGCAGAGGACTGCTGGGGCATCCTGACCCAGGAGGTCAAGGCGCTGCACGACAGTTACACCGAGATCAACCGCAACATCCCGAGCAAAACGCCCAAGGGCCGCATCTTCATATCCAAGGCGGTGATCCTGCTGTGCCTGGCCAAGAAGAGCCGCGACGCCGACCACCTGCAAAACTTCGTCTATGACCAGATGGCGGACATTGATGCCGATGCGCTGGCCGACGAACTCAACCAGTCGGGCGAATACATCCCGATCCCCGACTACGCCTACGACTGCCACACGCCGCAAGGCCGCAAGATGGGCAAAACGAAAGCCGAGTTCTTCAAGTCCAAGCAGGAGGCGTTGCAGCCCCGCCTGCAGGGGCTCTTCGACCACCTGATCGATTCGTGACAACCCCAAACCCCGAGATCCCATGGGTATCCACCTGATGCAACCTCGCTTCCCGCTGGGAAGAACCTACGCCACCCCCGGTGCGCTTGCGCTGGACGTGGATCTGTCATCCTACCTCCGCCGTCACCATTGCGGTGATTGGGGCGAGGAACTCTGCGCCGAGGACAAACAGGCGAATGAGGACGCGCTCGTCCATGGCACCCGCCTGCTGAGTTGTTACCGGACTCCCGGCGGCGCTCGCCTCTACATCATCACTGAATGGGACCGGAGCATGTCGACCTTGTTGCTCCCCGAGGAATACTGATCGCCCTCCGTTCATTCCGCATGCCAACGGTGGGCTGACGAGTCTAACGGCAGACTAACACACGCGGATGGTGGATGTGAGGGACGGTCATATAAACACACCTTGCACGGGGACACGTGCCCACACGCGTGATTACGCCGCTTCAAGCCCTCGCATCGCTCCTCTCACGTAGGAAAGATAGCACGTAGTAAACCAATCTCGATCAAAGCACTCAGAAGGCGCTGATGGTGGGCTGCTCAATAATCGATTGAGTTCACTCCATAAAGTCCCTGAGGATTCGAGAAAAGTCCGACCATGAAGGTAGTTGTAGAGGTAGTACTTCGCGACGTGTTCGTCGTGAAGCTTCTTGTAGCCATCGCGAGTCTTCGCTCTTTCCTTGCACTTCATCAGATACCGTTCGGCTTCCAAGGCGGCGTGTTCGTATGATTGGCTAATTTTCAAAACACTCCAGTCGTTCTGGGGTTTCAACTTTACTGATTCTGATGACATAGGGCTCGTTGGGGGGATCGATGAGATTTGCGGTTGGACCTTCCGGGCATGACACTTATTTTTCCCAACACGGGAGTCAAGGAGTTCCGGGGCCGGAGAACATGGCGCGGGATGGTGCGCGACAATCGACGCAGGCGGCTGCTATGGCGGATGATGCCGGAACCCACATCCCTCCGGTTAGATTGAAACATGAGATCCCCACGATACCGACCAGGCAGCACCAATCGCATCACCGTCACCAGCGTCCGCGAGGATGCCTGCACCCTCACCACCGACACGCCTGAGAACCTGTTAAAATTCTGGCAGGAAATCATCGCCACCCAAGCCGACCACGAACCCGACAAGGAAAGCGTGGTGGTCGTGATGATGAACACCCGGCTCCGTCCCTACGCCTGGCACCGCGTGAGCCTTGGGACCGTGAGCGAAAGCCATTGCCATCCACGCGAGATCTTGCGGCCCGTGCTCGCCGCCGGTGCCTATGGGTTTGCCCTTATGCACAACCATCCATCAGGCGACCCAAGTCCTAGCAGGGCTGACGAATTGGTGACCCGCCGCATGGTTGAGGCGTCCGCGCTGATGCAAATCCGCTTGGTCGACCATGTGGTTGTTGGCGAATCCGCACCGGGCCGCTCCCCCTACTATTCATTCCGCGAGGCGGGGCTGATCCCCTGAATTCGGCCATTTCCGGCCCGTTCATTCCGCATGCCAATCGGTTAGGCCGATGCAATATGGCATGAAAATATGGTGGGGATTGGCGTGCGGATGGGACGCGACAAACCGCGAGGACGGCTGGCAGGAGGAAGGATGTCGGAACGCACCACCCTTCCGGCAACCAGATCCACAGATGAAACCGCAAGATCCCCAAGCCGAACGCATCACCTTCGGCGTCGAACTCGAAACCACCATCCCCGTCACCGCCGGCCTCGTAGTTTGTGTCTAACCGAAATCAAAGCCATGTGTGTGATCCTTGTATGCCCTGAAAACATCCGCCCTGATAGAGCGACCATTGACGCCTGCCACCGCGCCAACCCCCATGGTGCCGGTGTGGCGTGGCGCGAAGACGGCGTGGTCCGCTGGATGAAGGGCCTTGAACCGGACGAAGTCGAAAAACTGATCGCCGACCTAACAGGCGAGATTGTGATCCATTTCCGCATCGCCAGCGTGGGCGAGGTGACGCCGCGGTTGTGCCACCCGTTCCCTGTCACCGCCTGCGCCACCACGCGCCTGTCAGGCCACGCCCGAGCCGTGCTCTTCCACAACGGGACATGGAGTCATTGGCGCGAAAACCTGCGGCGCATGCCCCGTCACCGGAGGCCCGACGGCCTGCTATCCGACACCCGGGTCGCCGCGTCCTTGGTCGATCTCTGCGGCACCGACGTGCTCGACCGCCTCCCCGGACGCTGGGTGTTCTTCGACAGGGACTTCACCGAACTCTACGGCGAGTGGCAGCAGTGGGATGGGATGCGCGTGAGCAACCTCGGCTTCACCTACCACCTGCGCGACACCCCGCGCCACCAATCCTCCCTCAAGTTCTCCGTCATCTGCGGCAACCCGGACACCCGGAACCGGCGCAAGTGAGCCCACAAACGAAACCATGAAGCAACAAACACACACCATGAAAATGGATGAACTCAAAACCCGCGCCAATCGGGAAGGATGGGCGGCATGATCGAAATCCGCAAATACCGCCACACCCGGTTCTGGGCCGTGTATGTCGATGGCGAGCTGTTAGCGGTGGTCGTCTATCGGAAAGGCGCACGGGCCATCGCCGATATGTTGATCAGAATGCGCGGCAGAAAAGAGGCCGGGGATGCGGCGTGACAGACGAAGGTGAAGCATCGAAAACGACAATTGCCAGATCGTCCCGCGTTTCCAGCTGATAGATTTTCGATTTAAACATTGACCGCAGACACTGCGATGGCATATCACGCGGATCACTGGAATGAAAGCTCTCCCCCTCGCATTGTTGGCCGTCATGGCCCTTGTGGCCTCCGCACGTTCTCAGGAAGAAGAAGCACCCGCACCGGGCGTTCCCGCAGCCGCGCCGATTGTCCTGCCCACCACTGCCCGCATTCTGGGCGATATTTCTGACGGCACGCCGCCCGCACCGCAACCGCCGAAGCCCGTGTTCGTCGTGCCGCCATCAGACATACTCGCCACCACCACTCAGCAGCAGGGAGGCCGCACGATCACCATTCAGAAGATCAAGCCCATCGCATTGCCACCACCACCCGAACCCGCACCTCCGGTGGACATTCACGATCCCGCAATTCAAGAGCGACTCGCGGCCTTTCGTCAAAACCATCCGCGCACGGATTTGGTCTTTCTCGGGGCCACTGTCTTTCGCTCGGAACATTCCCCATCACGCTCACGCGTCCAGATCTGGCCGCTCTTGCTCGACTGGATCC
>CAIYYV010000094.1 GCA_903930425.1 Akkermansiaceae bacterium
ATAAGCCTGTTGGGAAAGCGCGCGCCCGGTGTCACCCGAGTGGAAGCGCATCGTTCCGCCGCGGATCTCCTGTTCTAGCAGGTCCACCATGCCTGTGATGTCCCATGGCAGGATCCGCCCATTCTCCCCATCTCGCAGAATCATTTCCGAGCCGTGATGCGCGGTGAGATAGAGTGGCAGTCCGAGCGCGGCGGCCTCAATCTCCACCGCCGAAAACGCCTCGCTGAGCGAAGGAAAAAACAGGGCGTCTGCCGCTGCAAAATGAAACTCGGGATGGGAGACCAAACCAGTGATCACCATCCAGTCTTTAAAATCCGGATGCGTGTGGCGGATCTGCTTCCGCAAGCGGGCAAGGGTCGTCGCATGTCGGCCGCCGACCACCAAAAACCGGACGGCCAACCCGCGTGCGCGGAGTTGAGCCACCGTCTCCACGGCTGGAAAAAAGCCTTTTCTGAAGTGGTGGCCCGCGCTGGAAAATAACAATACCGTTTCCTCGTCATGAAACCCGTGGCTCTGTCTCGCTTCAACACGCATCGCTTCCCGATAGGCGGGCGAAAACCGTTCGGCGTGGATGGGATTAGGCAGCACCTGGACGGTTTTCCACGGCGCGGAAAACCGGCGCATGTCCGCAGCCACCGATTCGGAAACCGACAACAAATGGGTTCTCCATGGATTCCAGAGAAACAACAACTCAGACAGAAGCCCGGGAAGCGATAACACGACATAACGCAGGACTCCATGGGTCTTTCTCCCGTGCCGCCAGATGGATTTCAAATAATCCAAGTGCGAAAAATGCACGGTCGCAACATCCGCCGGCAGATACATGAATCCAGTGGACACCGTCACATCAGCGGACGGTCGTTTGCTGAAATAATCGATCAGCCCATGCCAGTGATAGTAAAAGAAATACAACCAAACGGACCACCCGAATGGCAAACGGATGGAAGGCACCTTGCGGTGCACGACCGCGCCAACCAAGCAGGGGGCCAGATCACAGGCAAAGACCTCGACCTCCCATCCCCGGGCCGCCAACCCAACCGCCACATCCACCAATCCCTGAGTGGATGGGTTGTGCCGCGTGAACGACGGGTCGATGAAACGAATAAGGGGCATCGGCGGATTGCTATGATTTTGTTAGACGCCGGATTGCGGGCGATAAAGCAGCGTGCGGATGACACCGGGTTCCGCAATGCCGCCATCAAACCCATGTCCCGGGACTTCGAGCACAGTTGTCAATTGCGATTGCGGGAGAGAGAACGGAGGCAGATGGAGATAGACTCTCGAGTTGCGCATCAGCCGGATATCGGTGCCATGCACTTTATCCAAATTTGGCACGGCGCTGTGTTCGTTGCTCGGCAGATGCTCGGTGATGATGACCCATCGGAATTTTTCGAGTTTGGGCAGCACCTTGGCGATTTGTGAGTTGGAGAGGTGTTGGAAAACCTGGCGGATAAAACAGACATCGGCATCTGGCAGCGGGCCGTCTATCATGTCCACCACTTGGAAATCCACTGGAGGGCCATGATAATGGGTTTGGTGGTGGGCAATGAGTGGGGCAACGATATCGGCGGCGGTGTAGTGGCCGGCTAGCGGCACCAAGCGCGACCCGATTCGAAAATCCCCGCAGCCGAGATCGAGAAACTTCATCCCACGAAAGCCTTCCAAATCGGCGAGACGCTCAATCGCGGCAATGTATTGCGCAGCGATCGCCTCGTTGCCGGTGCCACCCCCTGAGAAAAAGTCACCGGCCTTGCCTCCCCAGCGGTTTTTTCGATAAATCATCTCGAAGACGGATGCCACATCACGGCGCCGATTGATGGATCCAATGATGTGCCGTTTGATCGCACGGTAGAGTTGGCGGGCTTGACTCATGAGGTTCAGGGATGTTGTGGATGGATTGCCATGAGTCAACTGACGTGACCTTCTTAGAAATAGGGACAGGCGGCCCGAAGCAGATCGCCTTGAACTTCCTTATACGGACGCGCTGAGGGTCTTCCTTGTCCACATGGTTCGATACAACTCCAGCATGGATCTTTGCCACTCATCCAAAGTGATGGCTTCGCCGACATCCGCCACATCATGCGGTCTTAATTGATCAATGATGGTTGCTATTTTTGCGGCGGCCTTGTCCGGATCAAAGTCGATTTTCCAGCCATTCACGCCTTCTTTTAAAATCATTTCCACTCCGGGATGTCCGGTCAAAAGCAAAGGAAGCCCCATGGCGGCAGCTTCAACCTCCACGGCCGCAAATCCCTCGTAAAGGGACGGCATGATAAACGCATCTGAGGCTGAGAGAGCATACGCCAAGTCCGGCACATAGCCGGTGATATGCAACCAATCAGATGAGTTCGCATAAGTCGTTTGCAGGTTTTTCCGCATTCGTTCCCAAGCCCGTCCCCTGCCGCCAATCAACATCAAATGCACCGGATGGCCGAGTGATCGGAGTTTTTTCACGATCTCCACAGCCAACACGACGCCTTTTCGATGATAACTGCCTTGGCTCACAAATGAAAAAACGATCTGCTGATCGTCGAACCGGTATTCATCGCGTGCCGCCAAGCGGTTCTGAATCCTGTGAGTCACACTGAAGCGCAAGTGATCGTATGGGGTGGGTATCACATGAATCAATTCCTCCGGAACTCCTTTCGAGACCAGTGACTGTGCCAAACAGCGGGAAACCACATGACGAACTGCGCCAGGACTGAGCTTTCGCTGCACGAATTCCAGTGATGCTGCAACTGCCACCGCAGGCAGTTTAACCCATTCGCGCCAGCCTGTCGGGGCCGATCGAATGGCAATCCAAAGCCAATCCGCGGGCACAAAATGAACTGATATGAGATCTGCGATCAAGCTGCTCGCTCCAGTCGTGTGCAACAATGCCTGCTTGGCTGACTTACTGACAAATCTCCGGTAACGGGTATTGCAGGCAAGGGAGAAAAACAAGGATCGCAAAGGCTTGAAAGCAGGGATTCTAATGGTTCGAAGCATCCTGTGCTGTTCAGTCGGAAGGCACTGATTGCAAATAAACTTTATGGAAACGTTGTTGACATCAAAATAAGACAGCGAGGCAATCAAATGCTGCATGGACGGACTGCCCGTGATGACGTTCGTATCCAACCAAATCACACTTGGCGATTCCGAATCCGATGTTTGCATCACTTAATGGAGTTTTTTGAACATGCAAGTGATGACATAAGGTGTCAGCGCCTCGCGCTCATCGTTGGAGAGCCGCGACTCACGGTCCGCCAATGACACAGGAATATAGCAACCTTTCAGCGGAAGCTCTGCGAACCTCATCACCCGGTTCATGGTCGGACGCGTCATGGAATACCCCGTATAGAGAAGATCGAATCCTGATTCCGGGAATAGTTCCCTGAGATCATCCAATGTATAACCTTCCCTGACATGACCTGGGGTGCTTACGGGTTCAGGTGGATGAGGCACGCTGATGATCAAATGGCCACCGGGCTTCACAATTCGGATCAATTCACTGGCTGCGGTGTGGTGATCCTCTATATGCTCAAGTACTTGTGTGGAAATCACGCAGTCAACACACGCATCGTCCAATGATATACTCAGAATAGAACCTTCCATCGCAGAGAGCACGGGAATATCCGAGTAATTTCTGAGCATGATGTCATAAAGTTTCGGGTCGAACTCATAACCGATTCCGCGCTCACAAAATCCATTCTCATAAACGAGCCGGAGCATTTGACCGCTGCCCGCACCGCCATCGAAGACGATAGCTTGCTTGCCGATTATGCGGAACGCATCTAACAACCGGGGGAATTCGAGCCTGTAGCGAATCGCGTTAGTCGTGAATAAGTGTTTTAGGGCCAAGCTTCTGATTTGATTTCGGATACGGCGCATTGGTTTTGGGGGTTAAATGATTGGAAAAAGATGCGAGACCGCAGTGTGGAGATCGGCAAACACTTTTTCAGCGGGAATGTCGTCAAATGAATAGCCGTCCTCCTGGCCGGAATTCACGAAAATCGGATGGAGGCCCGCATGGATCGCCGCCTTCCAATCGCGCATGGAGTCACCAATCATGAATGACCGTTTCAGGTCGATATTCAAATCCTGCGCGGCCTTGCGGATCATCCCGGTGTTCGGTTTGCGGCAATCACAGGCGATCTTCAATTCCGGCACTTCGCCGTCGAATCCGGAATCAGGGTGGTGAGGGCAATAATAGATGGCGTCGAGATAGGTGTGGGCTTCGGTGGCGAGCAATTGCTCCATGCGGCCGTGGATGCGCTCCAATTCACGGACGGAACACTCGCCGCGCGCGATGACCGGTTGGTTGGTCACGAGCACCGCGAGATAGGAGGCATCATGGATTCTGCGGACGGCGAGAGCGGCACCTGCGAGCAGTTCCACCTGCTCGGCGCGCGCAAGAAACGGCACGTGCCGGATCAGCGTTCCATCACGATCGAGAAAAATGGCGGGCACGGGATTTGCGCGATTCAACCCTTGAATGCGGCCCTGCTCGTAATGCGCGTTGACCGTTGCCAGGCGCTCAGGAGTTCCCATGTCCTTGATATATTCCCGGCTGGAATACCCATAGAGCGAACGACCGTCCGCCACCATGCACGGAAACACATCCTTGCAAAAATCCAGTTTCTCCCGAGTGCCGGCATACGAGACCAGTGCTTGCCGCGTCAATGCATAGAGACCGGCATTGACCACGTTGCGATACCAGGACGCTGGCGCATGGGGATAACCGTGAAAACAGGTGATGCGTGCATCATCCCTCATTTCTAACAAATCAGAATCCTGCGGGTGATCATTGGGATGCACAAAAAGCGTGGCCGCCGCATCCTGTCGTGCACAATGGAACTCCGCAAAATGGCGAAGATCGACATCGTGCATCACGTCCCCATAAAGCAGCAGGAACTGCTCGTCGAGTTGGCCCATCGCGGCAAACGTCGCGCCCGCAGTGCCGAGCGGCGATTCATCGAGGAAGTAGCGGAATTTTACGTTCCATCGGCTGCCGTCACCAAAATGGTTTTCAATCACCTCGGAGCGATAGCTTGTGAGAAAGACGACTTCTTCGAAACCATAACGTGCCGCATTCCGCACTTGATGTTCCAGCACGGGGATGCCGCCGATCGGGGCCATCGGCTTCGGCAGGTCGCCTGTGACCTGCTTGAGCCGCGTGCCCTGGCCACCTGCGAGAATCACCAATTGTTTGATCATGAAAATCCTAAATCGTAATGATGAAAAATCAGGAATGAATCCGCCGCTCAGCGACGATCTCGCGGATGGCCCGCTCGATCGCTTGGTCAGACGACAGATCTGGCTGCCAACCGAGCGCGCTGATGCGTTCGATCGAATAACTGAATTGGGGCACATCGCCCACCCATCCTCGGTTGCTTGTTCCGTATTCGATTTGAGTTTCCGCGCCGTAAACCCGCACCACCGATTCCGCGATATGCTTGACGGTGGTGCCCGTTGTGCCTTGAGGGCCTATCAGATATCGGTTGACGGTTTGATCTGCATGATCGACCACATAAAGCATCGCATTGAGCAACTCCTCGACATGCAGGTAGGGTTTGCACTGGGTTCCGTTGCCGAGCACATCCAAACGGGATGGATTCGCATTCAGTTTGCGCACAAAGTCATGGATAACCCCATGAGTTGAGCGTGAACCCACGACATTGGGAAATCGGAAAATCCAGAGTCTGTCGAGACATGAGGATGTGAGCGCGGTGGCCGCCGCCTCGGAGGCCAGCTTCATCGCGCCGTAGTTGGAAATCGGATTGAGCGGCGCGCTGTCTTCGTGAAGCGGTGTTTGCAACTCGCCATAGACTGCTGAGGTCGAGGCGAGCACGAATCGCTTCACTTCCATGGTCCGTGCCGCTTCGAGCGTGTGAAATGACGTGAGAAACGTTTTTTTCAAGTCTACGGTCGCATCCAGGACCCCGGCGGAAATATCCGAATTGGCCGCCATGTGCCAGATGACGTCCGTGGCCGCCAACCGCGATTGCTCCTTCAGGATTTTTTCCCAAAAAAGCGGGCATGAGACATCGCCTTCGATGAGAAGAAATCGGTTATTTGTTGAGGCTTGGGCAATATTCTCCCTGTTGCCAAGCGAGAAGTCATCGATGGCGATGACAAAGTGTCCGGAGGAAAGGAGCCGGTCGCACAGGTGACTTCCGATGAATCCTGCGCCACCTGTTACGAGGTGTGTTTGTATCATAACTGGAGTTGGCATAGAGATCAGTCTTCCACATAAATGAGGCGTGCCCCCTGCTGTTCCAGCTCTAACGGGACTTCACGCAATTGAGATAAGGCACGGCGCACGTCAGCTTGCTTCTCGGGCGGACAATAAAATAGGAAAAACCCTCCGCCGCCCGCACCCAGCAGCTTGCCACCAAGGGCCCCAGCGCTTGTCGCATGACGATAGATCTCATCGATCTCTCCATTGCTGACGCCACTTGCCATGGTTTTTTTCAAAAGCCATCCCCGATGCATCTCGACACCGATTTCATCCAAGTTGCCACTGCTGAGTTGTTCCGCGAGTCGATCCGCTCCATCCCGGATAGAACGCATGGTGTCGAAACTCTGGCTCGAGTTCTGCATATTTTGATCCAGCACAGACAACACAGAAGACGCCTTCCGGGTGATTCCAGTATAAAAGAGAAGCAGCGAGCCGTTGAGTTGCTCACGCTCTGAGCGGGAAAGAATGACCGGGGTGACATGAACAGAATCATCCGGGTTGAAACGGATGTAATTCAAACCGCCGTAAGCAGACGCATACTGATCTTGTTTGCCGATCGGTTCGTGCAAGCGCTCGATCTCAACCTCGCACGCTTTTCTGGCGAGCTGCTCTTTGCCCACGAGCTTGCCCTGAATCGCCATCAGGTTATGGATCAGTCCGACGCAGAAGGCGCTTGAGCTTCCAAGACCGCTCCCGCTGGAGGGAATATCCGCGAAGCTGGTGATTTCGAGATCCTCACTGCATTCGCAGATCGTCAGGCACTCGCGGATGAGTGCGTGTTTGATCTCAGCGATGTTCAGGACATTCTCGGTTTGCGAATACTTCAGAAGATAACCCTTCTCAAAATATCGGTGGACGGCGATGTAGACGTATTTGTCAATGGAACTGCTTAGCACCGCGCCATATTCACGCCGATAGAAGGAGGCGAGATCCGAGCCGCCGCCGGCAAAGCTGGCTCGAAAGGGTGACTTGCTGATAATCATAATATCTCAGGGGCTTCAGGGCAATCGATGGAGTGGAAGTTTACTTCAATGAAGAGGAAACACTCATATTCTGTTCGACCTCTTGATTCCATTCCGCAATGCCCAAATAGGCGTCCAACCATGCGTGCAAAAGCACCTGATGGACACACTCGACAATGCCGTAGGTTTTTGCGGGCACATAAAGATTCAGGTCACCCAGCTGACGGCTCTGATTGGTCGGCTTCAAGCCGGAGAGGGTGACGATGATCAAGCCAAGTTCGCGGGCGGCGTGGAGGGCGCGGATGATATTCGGTGAGTTTCCAGAACTGCTGACCGTGACGAGCAAATCCCCGGCACTGGCGTGACAACGCAGCGGGATGGCGAAGAGCTCGTCCGCGCCGGCATCGTTGATCACGGCAGTGATCAGTGCGACATCGGAAAAACACCGTGATGATACTCCCGCATTCTTCGACCAATCGAGCGCCATGTGGCTGGAAAATGCCGCACTCGCACCATTGCCACAAAAAATCTGCTGCCGCCCGCCGTCGCGGATGCTGCGGCTCATCGCGCACAGCCGATCGATGGCTTCACCGTGAACGACCGTGCTTCCATCCACCGTGGTGATTTCCACGTGATTGAGCGCGCCCGTGACTGCCGAAGAGTAACTTTGATAGTAGTTCATAATCATTCACAACCGTCTCACAGGATGGTGTCGTTAAGAGTTTGAAATGGGATGGACAGGGATTGAAAACCGCTTTCAGAGATATGCCATCCATCTACTCCTCTGACTCGTCAGGAAGCCCCTTGTAAAATTGATAGGCGTGCGAATGATTGGCATAGAATCGGAGAATGAACCGCCTTGGAATCGCCAATCGCAGGACGCTCGCCGCAAGCAAGCGCAGGTAGTCATTGACGAATCGGATCGCGCCACGGAATCCCCAGTGGCGCACATAATAAATCCATAACATGCGCGGATAAAGGTTGCCTCGTTTTGAAAGCGAAGCCCTCCAGATCTTCGATATGGCTCGCTTGCCTAACAACCAGGATCGATTGTCATTGCGCACCGTTTCCATTTCAAAGAAACGAGCACTGCACAGGGCCAGGCATTCGATTCCGGCGGCAGTGGCACGCAGACCATAATCCGTATCGCCCCGAACGTGCGGGATGTTTTTCCCATCCGGGTAACCGATGCGCTCGATCACGTTCTTGTGAATCGCCACGAGATTGCCCCGGCAGGCATCCACCCGGATTGGGGTCGGCGAAGTGATATCGAGATCGCGCAAGTCCAAGTCGACCTTGCCCTTATAAATTCCAGGAAACAACCATGTGGATCCGGTCTCCTGATGGATGACTCCCTGACCACAGACGAGCGTCTGTCGCTCACAGGCCAGAGCCACCACTTGCTCGACAGCATCCTCGTGCAACACCAGATCGTCATTCAGCCACACGCAACACTCCGCACCGGTTTTCACGGCATGACGCATGCCCAATTCCATAGCGCCGGTCCAGTAGAGATTGCCTGTGCCCTCTAACACAAGCACCTCGGGAAATTCCGCCGCGACAGCCGCTGCGGTGCCGTCTGTGGACGCGTCGTCAACGATGCAAACCCTCCAGTCATCACGATCGATGAACCGGGCCAATTGGCGCAGGCATTTGCGTGTGATCTCCCTGCGGTTGAAAACCGGGATGATGATTTGATATTTCGCGGAGGATGTCATGACAAAATCGGCCTGCCTATGCGAGGGAGATCGGGGAAGTCTCCCGGAGATTTCCCTTTGGGATTTTCTTGAGGATTTGAAGTCCGCGGACCACGGGCCACCAATGATTGCACGCGAGTTGAACCAGGCCGTGGCTGAGGAGCAGGCCCGTGATCCCGTAGCGGGGCGTCATCCAAAATGAGCACGAAATCATCACAACACCGGACAAGATCGTGGACAGCACGAACGGATTCTCGTTAGACGACAGGACCAGATTCGTGTAATGGTTCTGATGATTGTCTAACAGGAGGATGAAAAAGAGAACGCCCGCAAAGAATCTCGGCAGCAGGCTGGTTTTCGAACCGATCAAGGCCATGATTTGCGGGCCGAACGCGATCAGGATGACCGCCCCAATCAGCGCCAACGCAAGTCCTCCATACGCACGCATGAAGAAGAGGCGGCGGACCTCGGGAATATCACGACGCACATAGGCCTGAGCAATGCGCGGATTGGCGACATACAGCGGGACACCTGCAATTTGAAATAAAATCGCGAATAAATTCAGCGTCAATCCATACCGCGCGGTTTCTTCCAATCCCAAGAATGCGGAAGAGATCAGGACATTGCCGCGCTGGCTCAGAAAAACTCCAAGGATGGACACGCCCATCCGCCACGTCATCGGCCATAAACTGCGAAGCACCTGCAGATCCGGCCGGCTCAAGATTTTTGGCAAAGGCGCGTCGAGAAGATGCAGAAATCGCCGCCTAGCATAGTAACGTGCAATCGCCGGTCCAATCAACAGACTGATCGCATAAGCCCAGACTTTAAGGCCGCACAATAGTCCCACCACCAACACAATCGTGGAGCAACTTTGGGAAATCACCCCATACTTGCCGACGTTTCTCACATCGCCAATACCCGTCAGCAATTGGTTCCAGAATGCGGTGCCAAGGCTGTATGCGGTCACGAAGGCAAAAAACAACCAGCAGAGCGACAGGCTGGGGTCGAGTCCGGCTTCACGGATCCGTTGATTGATGAAAACTGTGCCGAAAAGCACGAGAAGCAGACCGGCCACGATCGCCAGCACATAATACCAGACCCGGGTCACGTGAGTCAGCGAGGCCAAAAGCGGCCGGTTGGGTTCGGCACGTCCCTGATGATCCGGCAATCCGAAGCCAGTGAAGGAACTCGCGCCACCCCAGGCGTAGGCGGCACTGCGGCCAATCGTCCCCACCATCCCGAAGTCGAGCAGCATGGCCAATGCGGACAGGCTCATGAAGGTATAATAGATCCCCATTTCCACGGCCGGGATCATGCGCAACGCCAATGGCAGGACCAAAATCCCGGATCCCATGCGGAGTCCTGTGAAGATAAGAGGCCATAAAATCTCGCTTTGAGCCAAAAACTTCTTGGTGCGAAGAATCATGTGATGAGCCACGGTAGGGCTTGTGTGGTGACAGGCATCATTCCTAACTTCAGGGAACAAATTCTGTCAGAGACCCTCAGGCTGATACCAACAGGGAGGCAGCGTAATCACAGGGAATTCCGACATGTTGTCGACATCGAGCTCATGTGGGTATGAGCGCGCAGGCCCCATCGCCACAAACCGATCGTTTCGATAGAACGTGAATTCCATGATCTTGGGTATCACCATGTCATCTGACACGACTGTGGCGCCAGCGTTATTTGGATGGATATGGACGCAGGTGTGTTGATGGAGAATCTTTTCAAACGCCCGACTGGCAATGGCATAAAACCCCGAATCAAAGAGATAATCCAGCACGTGAAACTCGATCACAATAATGCGAAACTGGCGGAGATGTCGCTCAGCCAGATTCAGCATCACTTCATATTCAGCACCTTCAATGTCGATCTGGAGCAACCAATCGCCGGACGCATCGGGCTCGACGGCCTCAATCCAGTCCTGCATGGTGATAAATTCATTCCGTGAATAAGCACCGATGAACTTCTTCAGAAACTTGAAGCGAGGATGCGAATCCGGCGGAGCGTCCACGGAGGCATCGGCAAGAAAAACATCCATGCCGCGCGCGGCGCACTCGAGCTCAAATCCGGAAACGGTCGAAACACCAGGTGAAAAACAGCTGGTGATGCCCTCTAAATCATCAGGAACCAAGTAACCTCCGTCAGCATTGGGGCCAAGGCGGATCAGGGGCTTATCTGTCAGTACGGGATTCAAGGCGCGAAGCAGCTCGCGCAATGCCTGAGGATCAGTTTTCTTGGCGGCAAAAAATGGCTTCGCAGGCAAATTCAAAAAAAGCGCATTGAGCGAGTCACGGAGTTCTTTCATACATGTGGGTATTCTAAATGAGACAAACGGGGTCGAGCGACGGGACAAAGACCCGCCCAGCAAATGCCGAACAGCTGGCCTTGGGCCTATCTATGTGGATTCATGGACCTGCGCTCTCGGCGAGAGCGCGCCACCTGTCGAAAGACTAACAGCACCTGTCAACAGAGCCCCGTCAACTATCGAGGGAGGGTTCACTGCACGAAGGAGGTTCTGACGGCAGATAAACACGCCTGCGATGGCCGTCCAGAGTTGCAGGTTGTTGGGGTTGGTGTTGAAGTTATCGCCACCGATCATCGAGATCAGGATCATGGGCAGGGATAAGGCAAGCACAAATGCCGTGTCATTGCGATCCTGCAGTTCAGTGGTTCGATAGGCCGTGCGGTGAAGGATGCGTAGGATTAAAATCGACGGGATGAGAATGATGAGCATTCCGGTCACGCCCGAGTTGATGAGGATCTTATTGATCACGTCGTGATTGTAATCATCGCTGTCGACATTATAGCCGACTGTGACACTCGAAAACACCTCTTTCTGCGTGCCAAAAAGCGACCAGGATTCGGGCCGTTTCA
>CAIYYV010000095.1 GCA_903930425.1 Akkermansiaceae bacterium
AATCTGGCATCCACTCCCGGTGACTGTCCGGCACTGGTGGTCCGATCAGGTGCTTGCGGCGTTCCGTGAATTCACGGATGGCCAGGACTATCAGATTGTGAATTTTTGCGACCTCGTGCTATGGCCGTATGTCAAGGCTGTGTTCCCACAGCACCCCGCCCGGGTGATGGACCGCAGTCGGGTCGATTGGCTGTTTCAAACCGAGGTTTTGCAAACACTCACGCAGGGCGTGTTTTCAAAACTCAAGGCGCGGGAAAATCTGCACAAAATCGCAACGATGGAGCGTGAGGTTCACCGCGATCTCGCGTTGATGGTCGTCTGCGGCCCGGACGACAAATCGTTTCTCGAGCAAAAACTCGGCCCGTGCGAGGAAGTTTTTGTGCTGCCTAACGGTGCGAATGTCGGTTTTTTCAATGCCGATGATTGGCTGGGCTGTCCGACGGTCAGCCCCACGGCATTGTTTTGTGGCGCTTTGGATTATCTCCCGAACACCGACGGGCTGGCATGGTATTTCGAGGTGATCCACCCGCGGATCATGGCACGATGCCCACATTTTAATGTGATCCTCGTGGGGAAAAACCCAAGCGCCGAAGTCCGTGCCTACGCCGATCTTCCCGGCGTGGAGTTCGCTGGTGAGGTTCCCGATGTGAGGCCGTTCTATCAGAAATCGTGGCTGCAAATCGTTCCCTTGCGGGTCGGCGGCGGCACTCGCCTCAAAATTGCGGAAGGTCTCGCAATGGCCAATCCGGTTGTCTCCACGACCTTGGGTGCCCAGGGTCTTGACTTGCACCACGATGAACACCTTCTGCTCGCGGATACTCCCGAGTCCTTTGCGGACGCTGTGCTCCGTTACCTGAATGATGACGCGCTCCGCCGCGCACAAGCCGACGCCGGTCGCGCCAGAATCCTCGAACGTTATACTTGGAACGCCTTGGGCAAGCGCCTTGCGGAACGCCTGAACTCACTCACCTTATCCTCCAAATGAACACGATATCGAATGAGCCGCCCATCATCGTTCTGTTAGGTCTCCCGTTTCATGATCTCACACTCGAGGAAACACTGGATTATTGTTCCCTGGCGATGGAAGGCACCGAGAGCCGCTACCTCGTGACCGCGAATGTCGATTTCACGGCCCAGGCGTATGAGGACCCGGATTTGAAGAAGATCGTTTTTTTCGCGGACCGGGTCGTCTGCGATGGCATGCCGCTCGTCTGGCTTTCGCGCCGGTTCGGGGCCCCGCTTCGCGAGCGGGTCGCGGGATCGGACATGGTGCCTCGGTTGTTAGATATCTGTGCGGCTCACGCGCATCCGGTGTATTTTTTCGGCAGTGATCTGAGGACCCTGGAAGAAGCGAAAATCATCGTCGAGGACCGCTACCCTGGACTTAAAGTCGTGGGGCTCGACTCACCGCCGATGGGGGCAGTGATCGAGTGGGACAACGATGCGCTCTGCGCGAAAATGCGTGCGAGCGGCGCGAAGCTTTTGCTCGTTTGTCTGGGATGCCCGAAGCAGGAGAGATGGATTTGCGCCCACCACAGCGAGTCCGGAATCCCTTTGAGCATCGGCGTCGGTGCCAGCCTGGACTTCATCACCGGCAAACAAAAACGCGCGCCCCGATGGATGCAGATCACCGGTTTTGAGTGGCTCTGGCGGCTGTCGGGCAGCCCGACCCGTCTGCTCAAGCGCTACTGGAACGACTTTCTCTTTTTGCTGATGGCCGCACGGCAGCAGGCGGGCGCACAACGCCGACGCAAGGGGATTTTCGAGGCTGTTAGCGAAATGCTGCCGGCTCCCGTGCCGCTTGATCTTCCCGTAACCCGCGTCGTATGGCACGGCTCCTTGCAAAAAAGCGAGCTCGAAGGGGCCCCTATTCCCGAATCGATCACCCTGCCGGTTTTTCTGGACGCCTCGCAAGTCACTTTCATGGACAGCTCCGGTCTCGGGCGGCTTGCCTTGCTAGCCCGTCATTGTCGCACAGCCGATCAGCTGTTAGTCGCGGTCAATCCGTCGGAGATCTTCAAGCGATCCGTTAGGGAGGTGCGCTTGGAGTTCCTTTTCCAGACGGTGGAATCAGAATCCGCCGCAATGCAATGGGTCGTCGATCAGCGGGCGAGCGGCGGAGTGTGCGAGTCCGCCGAACCCGGCATTGTCCGCGTTTCATTCAACCGCAGCCTGGATTCGCCTTATTATGATGAAATGATGGCGGTTTTGGAATCGGCGATGGCCACAGCGTCCGGCTCCGATGTGTTGCTCGTGGATTTAAAGGAGGTTCGATTCATCGACAGCCGGGCGGTCGGGGGATTGATACGGGCGTGGAAAATGATGACCGCCAAAGGGGGTTCCATGTTTTACACGGGTGCCACCCCGGCCGTGCGCGAGATCATTGCCCTCCTGCGCCTCGACAAGATCCTCACCGAGTGGAAAGAGAAGAACCCCGAATGAAAGTGCTCCTCTCGGCCGGTATGATCCAGGGCGGGCGCTCGGGTGTTGGGCGATATGTGATTGCCTTGAGCGAGGCTCTCGTGCGGGAGCAAGCCACCGTCGACCTCACCGTCGCCGGCTTGGATGCCGATCGTGGATTGTTTCCATGGATCGACGATACCCACTGGATTTCCATCCCTGCCAACATGAGCGGCGGTGCCGCCAACCTCGTCTGGCACCAACTCTGCCTCAACACCGTGCTCAAACGCCTCCGGATCGATCGCGTCCACATCCCGAGCTACCGCCGCATCATCTGGCGCGCCGCTGTGCCGCAAGTCGCCACCATTCACGACTGCGCCCCATTTGTTTTGCGCGATAAGTATGATTTCCTCCGCGGGTTTTTTGGGCGCGTGATCGTGCCCAGACTCGCGCGACGCGTTTCTCATGTCATTGCGGTCAGCGAAACCACCGGCAAGGACGTGGCCCGCTTCATGCGCGTGCCGCCGGAAAATCTCACTGTGGTTCCTAACGGAATTGATCATCAGATGTTCTACCCGCAAGACGCCGCAGCCATCGCGGAGTTCCGCCACCGCAAGCATCTGACCCGGCCATTCTTTCTCTATGTCGCTCGACTCGAACATCCCGCAAAAAATCACCTGCGCCTCATCCGCGCGTTCGAATCCCTCGCAGACTCCGGAACCTTCGACGGCCACTTGATCCTGCCCGGTGCCCCATGGCACGGATCCACCCTGATCGAGCAGGCCGTCGCCACCAGCCGCCACCGCGACCGCATCCGCCTCGAGGGTTTTGTGAATAATGCCGACCTGCCTTTGTGGTATGCCGCAGCGGAGGCGCTCGTGTTTCCCTCATTGATGGAGGGCTTCGGATTACCTCTGTTAGAGTCACAGGCCTGCGGCACCCGGATCGCGTGCGCCGATGCCACCAGCCTGCCTGAGGTTGCTGGCCCCGCCGGGATCCTTTTCAACGGACTCGATGAGATGTCGATTACCGCTGCCATGACACGCCTTGCGACCATGGACGGCGTGGAACGCCGACTACTCGAAGAGCAGGGACTCGCCTGGGCAGCCCGATTCACCTGGTCCTCACACGCCGCCGCCGTGGCGCAGATTTATCACGACGCGAATGACCGCCGGAATGTCAGTTAGAACCCATCGATATGGCTGAATGGAAAACCAGATACTGGAGCACGACCGCAAGCGGATATGTGGGGGTCGTCGTGCGCATGCTGTTAGGGCTGATTTTGTTCCGGACCATGTTCCAGCAGTTTTCCTCTGCGGAATTCGGTTTTTGGGCCTTGTTATGGTCATTGTTCGGTTATGGTATTTTGCTGGATTTCGGGTTCGGATTCACCGCCCAAAAAGCAGTCGCTGAGAAAATGGCGACCGGCGACATGGCCGGTTTGAGCAAGTTGCTCGCGACGATTTTGTGGACCTTCATCGGCATGGCGCTGTTGCTGTTAGCAGTGTTTCTTGTGATCCGTGACCCGTTTCTGGTCCGCATGGGGGTTTTACCTGTCGATCACCTTGAGTTTGGCCGCGCCTACATGGTGTTTTTCCTGGGCTTGGCCATCATGTTCCCCCTCGGCTTATTCCCGGAAATTCTTCGCGGCTTGCAGCGCACCGATATTGCCAACTGGGTCGGAACCCTCTCGACGGTGCTCAACTTCGGCGGGCTCTTTTTCGGCCTCAAGTCGCATTGGAGCATTTCAGCGCTCATGGGCATCAGCGCCGCCGCCAGTATCCTGCCTAACATGATCGCGGCGGCTTACGCAATCCATCACCTGCCGGGCATTTCTTTCCTTCCGAAATGGTTCGAGTGGCGCTCCGTTAAATCACAAATGGGCTTCTCGATCGCGGCCTATCTGATCACCTTCAGCAACATGCTCATGGGGAAAAGTGACCAACTCGTCATTTCACTGACCCTCGGTGTCGCATTTGTCGCCATCTATCAGGCCGGTTATAAAATGGGCGAGATGCTCGGCTTGTTCAGCGTGCAACTCCAGCAGGTGCTTTCCCCGGCGGCCGCCGAGATGCACGCGCTAGGCGATGACTCCGGGCTCAGGACACTCCTGTTACAAAGTTCCCGTCTCACATTTTTGTTAGTGACACCGTGCTACCTTCTGTCGGCTGTGTATCTGGAACCCCTGATTCATTTGCTCACAGGGTTGGCAACTGTGCCGAGGAACACTTGGTGGATCGGTCAGGCGTTGTTGTTCGCGGTGTATAGCTCGCAGTTAACGAACAGCTGCTCGAAACGCGTGCTGATGATGTGTGGTGAGGAAAGACGCCTCCTTCTCATCTCAGTAGTGGACGCAGTGGCTAATGTTGCCTTGAGCATTATTCTGGCTTACCGCATGGGCGTGCTCGGGGTTGCGCTTGGGACCATGATTCCAACCACTTTGGTTGGGTGGTTCTGGGTCGTGCCCTTGACCCAGAGGAAGTTGAGCATGACATGGCGGAGTTATCTGAGCTATCATTTAAAAGGAACGTGGGTTTCGCTCGCAGTGTTTGCGGTCGTTCTGGCCGGACTTGTGTCGTGGGTGCCCGCTTCCGCCGACTCTGGGTTTGTCGCTTTGGGATGGCGTGGCGGGCTGTGTCTTTTGCCGCTTCTGTGGCTTGGGCGCAGCGTGATCCGCGGCATGTCCACTGCGGACTGCGGCCCTGAGTGATGGGTCTCCTTACCACCATCCAGTGAGTGCATGGCGAGCGCGAATGGCTTACCGGCGCTGCAGGAAAAGATCGATACCGTCGACCAGCGCCAACCAACTGGCCTCGATGATATTTTCGGAAACTCCGACGGTTCCCCAATGCGTCTTGCCATCGGTCGATACAACCAGCACACGAGTTTTTGCGGCGGTTGCATCGTGACCGTCGATGATGCGCACTTTGTAATCCACTAACGAAACGCCCGCAATCTCGGGATAAAATGGCAGGAGTGCTTTCCGGAGCGCTAGATCAAGCGCATGAATCACTCCCCGGCCCTCCGCAACGGTGAGGGCGGGCGTGCCCGCCACCATGAGCTTCACAGTGGCCTCGCAGACTGGCGGATGGCCGTCGCGATATTGACGGAAACTGGTATGGTATTCGGTGAGATCAAACGGCTTCTGGTGATTGCCCAACTCACGCCGGATCAACAACTCGAGAGAGCCGCCGGCGGCCTCAAACGAATAACCATCGCTTTCTAATTGTTTGACACGTTGAAGAATGGCGGCGGCTTCGGGAGATCCGCTCGCAAGCGGCAGGCCGAGTTCTTCCGCCTTGCTCAGGATATTGGCTTGGCCGCTGAGCTCTGAAACCAGGATGTTTTGGGTGTTACCCACACTGGCAGGTTCGAGATGCTCGTAACTGCGGGCGAGTTTTCGCACGGCGTTGACGTGCATGCCTCCTTTGTGCGCGAATGCCGTCCGGCCAACAAAGGGCGCTCGCGCCTGATGTGGGTTGTTAGAAACATCGTCGACGAAATACGCTAGATCCCGGAGCTTTTCAAGATGAGGAACGACCCGGAGGCCCATTTTGAGTTGAAGGATGGGGATGATGGAGATGAGGTTGCAGTTGCCGGTGCGTTCGCCGTAGCCATTGATGGTGCCTTGGATCTGCGTGGCACCGGCGTCGACGGCGGCGATGGCGTTGGCGACGGCCAGCTCGCAATCATTGTGGGTGTGAATGCCTAAGTGCATTCCGGGCAGGCGGGTTCTAACGGCCATGCAGATCCTGCTGATTTCTGCGGGCAGGGAGCCGCCGTTGGTGTCGCAGAGCACGAGCCACGATGCCCCTCCTTCCGCAGCGGCCTCAAGCGTCGCCAACGCATGATCCGGACTGTCCTTGTAGCCGTCAAAAAAATGCTCGGCATCATACACGACCTCGCGGCCGTGCCTGACCAAATGGGCCACCGTGTCACGGATCATCGCCCGGTTTTCCTCCACCGTGGTCCGCAATACCTCAGTGACCTGCATCTCCCAGCTCTTTCCAAAAATCGTGACTACCGGTGCCTCTGATTCGAGCAGCAAAGCGACTTGAGGATCGTCCTGCACGGCCACCTTTGCGCGGCGGGTCGACCCGAAGGCTGCGAGTTTCGAATGCTTGAAGCGGAGTTTTTTTGCCTCCCTGAAAAACGCAACGTCTTTCGGGTTGGAGCCCGGCCAACCGCCTTCGATCGTGTCGATCCCGAAAGCGTCGAGCTGCTCGGCGATCCGCAGTTTGTCGAGAACGGAAAGTTGGAAGCCCTCGCCCTGGGTGCCGTCACGCAGGGTGGTGTCATAAAGAAATACGGGTTTGGCAATCATCGTTCAGCAGCATGAAGCGTATCGTGTGCCCCGTCACTCGGCAAGACGGAAGTGCGCCCACAAACGCCACGCTTCAAGCAACCCATCAAGCAAGCCAGCCCCGCGCAACTGCTTTTTGAATAAAAGGAGTCTCCTTTAATCCGCTTCCTCGGCAAGACGGAAGCGTCCGGATCGGGGGTGGCTGCAACTTACCGCTTCCACGATGGGGCAAGGGTCTGATAGGAACTGTGTCGCACTGCCTGCTCATGCCTGTCACCCCCATCACCCCGGTTTGCACCGCGATCCTAGTGGCCGCCGGAGTGAGCCGTCGCATGGGATTGGATAAACTCGCTTGGCCCTTGGGCGGCGTGCCCGTGCTGCGTCGCGCGCTCGACGCGCTGCTCGCGGCGGATTCCATCGCCGCAGTCGTCCTCGTTTGCCCGGACGACCGCTGGAAGATGTTAGGCGGTCAGTCATTTTTAAAACCCGTTATCCGGGTTGACGGTGGTGCCACACGTCAGCAATCGGTGGCCTGCGGCCTGGAGATGCTGGATGCTCACACGCGTTTTGTCGCGGTGCACGATGCGGCGCGGCCATTGGTCGCACCGACCGACATTGACCGCTGTGTGGCTGCGGCGGTCGAGCACCGGGCGGCCGCCCTGGCTCGACGCGTCACTGAAACGATGCTGCGATCGGATCTAGCGGATTTCAGCACCGAGCGAGTGGACAGGGAACAGCTCTGGTCCATGGAAACCCCGCAGGTATTTGAAACCCAGCTCTTGAGGGACGCCTGCGCCGCCGCGGCCGACCGTGGATGGCTTGCCACCGATGAAGCCAGCGCCGTTCAGGCCATCGGCGTGCGCGTGAAATTCATCGAATCGCGCCAGCCCAATCTCAAAATCACGACACCCGCCGACCTCGCGCTGGCCGCGGCCTTGTTGACCCAACCCTCATGAGCCAGGCAGTCTACGAATGGCGGCAACTTTCTAACGGTCCGCGCCTCGCGGTCGCCACCGTTGCGGATTCCGAGTGCGTGGCCCTCACCGTCCATGTGCCTGCGGGTAGCCGCGATGAATCCACCCGACCCGCCGGACTCGCGCATTTTGTTGAGCACATGGTTTTCAAAGGCACCGATCGCCGCAGCGCCCGCGACCTGAGCTTCGAAATCGAAAATGCCGGCGGCCAGATCAATGCCTGCACCTCCGAAGATCAAACCGTTTACGAGGGGCGTGGCGAGGCCGCCCTCCTGCCAGTCCTCGCCGATGTGCTTGCCGATATGCTCTGGCACGCATCCTTTCCGGAACCCGAAATCCTCCTCGAACGCGAAGTCATCGGCGAGGAAATCACCCTGTATCGCGAAGCCCCCGCAGATCACATCGGCGACCTCGTCTCCAGCGCCCTCTGGGTCGATCATCCACTCGGGAATCCCATTTCCGGATCGCTTGAATCCATCGCACAAATCGATCGTTCCATCTTGCTGGATTTCCGCGACCGTCATCATTTCCGAAAGGATTTGGTCATCGCAGCGGCCGGGCCATTCACGCTGGACGAGGTATTGCGCGAGATTTCGCCGCATCTTCCGGCTGTGTTTCACGACGGTGAGTCGCCGCAGGCATTTCACCGCGCCAATGCCGCCGTGAGATCCGTGTCGGAACGGCGGGAAACCGACCAGCTCCAGCTTGCGCTTGCCTGGCACACGCCCGGGCGTCATGCCCCATTGCGTCATGCCTTGCGATTGTTGAGCATGATGCTTGGGGAAACGGCGAGCTCGCGCTTGTTCCTCGAACTTCGAGAGGAACGTGGCTTATGCTATCAGATAGGAAGCGACATCACGTTGTTTCACGAAACCGGTGCGTTTGAGATTTCCGCAGGCCTCGATCCCGAGGCACGCGGGGAGGCACTTGCCTGCATTCACCGTGAAATTCACGATCTGGTCACGTCCGGCCCGCGCCCTGGCGAAGTGGAACGCGCCAAGCGCCTCATCATCGCCCACAGCAAACTCGCCTTCGAAGCCACAGCCGCCCACGCCGCATGGGCGGGCGAGGGTGTGCTCGATTTCGGCAGGGTTCCTTCGCTCGCCGAGTGGCGCGACAACGTGCTCGCCGTCACAGACGAGCAGGTGCATGCCATCGCCCGGGAGATATTCCACAACCAGCCGCATGCCAGCGCTGAAATCGGGCCGATTAACAGTTAGATATACGGACGATAGGCCGGGTGGAACACGCTTTGACGCACGGCATCCTCTACTTGATCGTCGGCGATCACCAGGCCGGCCAGTCCAGAATGGATGGCTTCCTTGGCGACGGCGGTGGCGATGAGCACGGAGACCTCGCGGACGCGGGTGAGGGACGGATAGATTCTGCCGAGGGCGAGATCGTCCTCGGTCACCAATTCGGCCAAGGTGCGCGCGGCGGCGAGGAACATCTGCTCGGTGATTTCCGTGGCTTCCACGACCAAAGCACCGAGACCGACGCCCGGAAATATATAGACATTGTTTCCCTGGCCGGGAACGAAGGTTTGACCCTTCCAGTCGACCGCCGCAAACGGGCTGCCACTGGCAAAAATCGCGCGTCCGTTAGACATCCGGTAGGCGGCTTCCGCGGTGCATTCCGCCTTGGATGTGGGATTGGACAAGGCAAAGACAATCGGCCGTTCATTGAATTCCGCCATGCGGGCGATGATGGCGTCGGTGAAGGTTTCTGGCATCCCGGACACGCCGATCAGGGCGGTTGGGCGGATGCTTTCGACGGCTTCGGCGAGGCTGGTGAGCGGTGGGTGATTCTGGGCGTATGGGAGTTTATGGTGGGCGAGATTCGGTAGGCGGTCCTGGACGACCAGTCCTTGGGAGTCGACAAACCAGCAACGGGCGCGGGCGTCCGATTCGGTCATGCCAGCCGCGACGGCTGCAGTGGTGAACAAATCGGCGATACCGGTGCCCGCTTCGCCGGCACCCAGGAAGAGCAATTTCTGTTCCGTGAGCGGTTTTCCGGTGATGCGCAGGGCGGAGATCAATCCTGCGAGCGCCACTGCCGCGGTGCCTTGGATGTCATCATTGAAGCTGCAGATGCGTTTCTGATAGTTGTTGAGCAGGCGGAAGGCGTTGGTGTTGCCGAAGTCCTCCCATTGGAGCAAGGTTTTGGGGAAGACCTGCTTCACGGCTGTGACAAACTCCTCGATGAACGCGTCATATTCCGCACCGCGCACCCGGGTCTGGCTCAGCCCGAGATAGGTCGGGCTATCATGAAGGCTTTCATTGTTTGTGCCCACATCGAGGGTGATCGGCAGGCAGTAGCTCGGGTGCAGTCCGGCACACGAGGTGTAGAGGGATAATTTTCCCACAGGGATGCCCATGCCTAACACTCCGAGATCGCCCAGGCCGAGGATCCGCTCGCCATCGGTCACGACGATCATGCGCACGTCGGTCTGTGGCCAGTGGCGCAAAACCTCTGCAATGCGCCCGCGTTCACGAATGCTGATGAACAGGCCGCGGGGACGGCGGAAAATCACGCCGTAATCCAAGCAGGCCTGGCCGACGGTGGGAGTGTAGATGATGGGAATCATCTCCTCGGGATACGTTTCGAGAAGTTTGTAAAAAAGCGTTTCGTTGCGATTTTGAAGCAGTGTGAGAAAGATATATTGTTCCAGAGGTTCGGATTTGCGTTTGAAATTGGTGTAAGCGCGGACCAATTGTTCTTCTAACGAGAAAACTCGGGGAGGGAGGAGCCCCCGCAGGCCGAGCGCGTCGCGTTCTTCTTCGGGGAATGCGGTGCCTTTATTCAACAGGGGATTGGCAAGCAGGGCGGATCCACGCGGAAGCGCGGTGCCACCTGTGGCCTGCAAACTGGGAGCTTTTTGGGTCGGTGAGTTCACAAGCTCAATTGTGAGAATAGGAGCGAGCAGGTGCAATGCGCATTCTGTGATAAGTCCCGCAGATTCTATGATATGCGCGGGGGTTGCTACTTCGCGTTCACAGACTGTTTCATGAGGTGCTCGGCAATGCGTTTCAGGTCTTCCAGCGGGATGGCAAAACTTTCCGCGCGATTGGCGCGGGCGATATTCATGCCGAGGCAGCGACCTTCGAGGTCAAGCAGCGGGCCGCCGACCATTCTGCCGCTGCCCAAAATGTCGTGTTGAAGGGCGCGTGGGAAGCCGCTGCGGCGTTTTGAAAAATCACCACTCATGGTGTCATTGCGGTTCATTTGTTCGGTGAACATTTCGCTGCGGGCGGTGAGACGGACATCCACGGTGACCTCATTCTTCGCGCGGCGGTAGGTAATTTTGACGAGGCTTCCGGCTTTGCGGTCCTTGAGTGCGGCGGCGATTTCGTCGAGACGGGTCACGGGCTTTCCTTGGATCGCCAATAACACGTCACCCTTTTGCAGGCCGGCCTGCTTGGCACCGCTTTTTTCATGCACGTCATCGATTTCAAGAATCTTGGATTTAGCGTTGAGAACTACGCCGAGAGCCGCCCCGCCAAAGGCCGGGATTTCACGGGTTTTGGCGCTGACGATGCCGGCGAGTGCGCGGCGGGCCGAGCGGGTGCTCGCCCCGTTCGCCACCACCCATGTGCCCTGAACCAGCTCGCTTGTGGGTGCATAGACCACGGGAACCAAGTTGGCTGCATCGATTTTCAACAATGCCACATCCCACTCGGGGTCCATCGCCAGGACTTTCGGTTCGGAGAAATGCGTGCGGTCCACGATGACTTCCGGTTGCTTCATTTCGAGGAATTCGCTTGCCTTGACGAGGCGGTGGCCATCGGCGGCGATGACGACGCCATAGCCGGCTTCTTTGCGGCCATCGAGGATGACGGCGCTCGATGTTTGGAGGACAGCGCGTTCCGATTCGAACGTGGCGACCACCGTGCTGCCGCTCGTGCGGTAAGTGGACTCCAGCGTTTGCTGGCCTGAAAGCGCGGTGAGCAGTCCAAGCCCCGCAAGGCATCGCATCCAGTTAGAGTGCACCGAGGTTCAGGGTGAGTGTTAGAATTTTCCCGTTGCGGTTGAGCTCGAGGGTGATTTCCTCGCCGGCGGCCATTTCTTTGACAAGATCTAGCAATTGTTCGTGTTTCACAAGCGGTGTGCCATTGAGTTGGGTCAGCACATCGCCTTCCTTGACGCCCGCTTCGATCGCCGGGCTGTTAGTGGCGAGTTTGGTGACGCGGAGGCCGCCATCCACCCGGGGCTCGGTGGCGAGGCCGAGAAATCCGCTGCCTTTGACGGGTTTGGAGGCGAACGGTCCCTCGCCGATAAATTCACCTTTGCTCAGGCCCTCCCAGTTTTGAAGAAACACGGTCATCGGCACGTGCATGTTCACTTGAAGCTGCGCGCCAACGCGCGAGTGAATGCCCACCAATTTTCCTGATAGATCAAACAACGGGCCTCCCGAGTCCCCGCCGATCAGGATGCAGTCAGACTGATAGGTTGCATTGGCGATGCGTACCAATCGGCCGAGGCGCACGACCGAGCCGCGGGTGATATCGAAGCCGCCGGCGTGTCCGAGCGCAAAGACCCAGTCGCCCAAGCGGGTGGTGTTTGATTTTTCGATTTCAATGAACGGATAGGAGCCCTTGTCGGTGATTTTGACCATTGCGGCATCCTTGTCGGCCACCAAGCCGAGTGTTTCGGCCTTGAGGCGCGTCCCGTCCTCCATGATGACCGTGACCTTTTTTTTCACGCCGCCGGTGACGTGGGCGGCGGTGAGCACCCATCCGTCGGCCGAAACAATGACGCCGCTGCCCGAGCCTTCTCCAATTTCAATGCAGACCGTGGCGGCACGAGCCATTGGAAGGGCCTTGATGAGGGCGTCTTGCAAGGCATCAAGGTCCTTGCGGTTTTCAGGGGCCTTCTTGTCGTTGACGTAAAGCCGCTCCTCCGCAGCCGGCACGTGGCACGATAGAAACAAAAGCATGCAACCAATCAATTGGCGGGCGGTCATCACGGGAGTATCGGATCACGATAGCGCTTGTCTGGCGATCCGGCAACTCGGACTTGTGACAGATTGCGGGCGGAAGTTTGCCGATTTCAAATCGGCTTGCCATCATTTTTCATTCTGATTACTCTTTGTGAATGCGGTTTTGAGGGCTTCGTTGATCGTGCCTTTATTCCAAACTTGATTGACCCATGCAGCTACTATCAGAACACGCCCAATCGTTTCTCTCCCGGCTCGCTGTGTGCAGTTGGTCGCTTCAACCGGCCTATCCCGCGAGTCTTGTCCGTCAATTGCGTGAGCTTGGAGTCCAACGCGTGCAGCTTGATCTGGATCCATTACGCGAGCATCCGGCCGCGTGGAGCACCCTGTCTGCGGTGTTAGCGGAAGCCGGTGTGACAGTGGTTTCAGGAATGTTCCGGGCGGTCGGAGAAGACTATTCCTCGCTTGAATCGATTCGCCGCACTGGCGGGTTGTTGCCAAATGGCACATGGAAGGCCAATTGGGATCATCTTCAGATCACCGTGAAAAACGCCCAGCAGCTCGGTCTGGACATCGTGATGACTCATGCCGGCTTCCTCCCGCATGATCCGGCCGATCCGGTGTTTGAAACCATGATCGCGCGGATGCGCCAAGTCGCGCGCCTCTGTGCCGATCACGGGTTGATGCTCTGCTGTGAAACCGGTCAGGAATCCGCCGCGTCGCTCGCGGCCTTTCTCGACCACCTTTCCGAGCCGAATGTCGCTGTTAATTTTGACCCTGCGAATATGCTTCTCTATCACAATGGTGATCCCATTGCCGCGCTGCAAACGCTCGGCCAACACGTGAAATCGTGCCATCTCAAGGACGCGAATGTGCCCCGAGTGCCCGGCACGTGGGGTGAGGAGGTCCCGCTCGGCGCCGGCCAGGTCGATTGGCCCGCATTCTTCACCACCATGGCCGAGATCCGCTTCCCGGGATTTTTCTGTGTGGAGCGCGAGGCTGGCCACCACCGCGGTTCGGATATTGCCAGTGGTCTTGGATTTATCAAAAACCTGTTAGGGTGTTAAGCTGCCACCGTTCACTTTATGAGCACTGTTAATGTCGCCGTCGTTGGTCTGGGATTCATGGGCATCACCCATCTCAAGGCATACCGCCAAATTCCGAATGTGCGCATCGCAGCGCTTTGTGATGCCGTGAGACTTCCGGTGGATGGCGTGCTCGCCGCGCCCGGTGGCAATATCGGCAGTGATGACACCCTCAGCTTTGACATGACTCAGGTCAGGGCGACACATCACCTGGAGGATCTCCTCGCCGACGCGTCGATCGACCTGATTGATATCTGCGTCCCGACTCTGGCGCATCCCAAACTTGCCATTGCCGCGCTTGAAGCGGGCAAGCATGTCATCTGCGAGAAACCGTTAGCCCGCACTGCGGCTGCCGCCCGCGAGATCGCCGCAGCTGCGGCCCTATCTAACGGTTTTTTCATGCCCGCCATGTGCATCCGCTTTTGGCCCGAGTATGTATGGCTCAAGCAGGCCATTGATGAGCATACCTATGGGCGCGTGCTTGCCGCGCGCTTTCGCCGTGTGTCAGAATCACCCGCTTGGGGGCGCGAGCATTTTTTTGATGGCGCGAAATCCGGCGGTGCGATCTTGGATTTGCACATTCATGATGTCGATTTTGTGCAATTTTGTTTTGGTCGTCCGGTGGCTGTGTTTGCCCAAGGGTTTTCCCAATACAGTGGGGAGATCGATCATGTGGTGGCACAGTATCAAGTGGCGAGCGGTGCGATCGTTTCGGCGGAGGGCGGTTGGGTCATGGGCGATGGGCACGGCTTTGAGATGGCGTTTACGGTGATTTTTGAAAACGCGACGGTGGACTTCAATTGCACGCGCGGACCCGAGGGGCTCCGCCTCTATGAAAAAGACCAGCAAGCGAGGACGATTCAATTGCCCCCCGGTGACGGATACCTCGCCGAGCTCAGTTATATGATCCAGTGCATCCGGGACGGCATCCCTCCACGAACGGTCACCGGCAACGACGGTGCCAGCGCCGTCGAGATATGCGAGGCCGAAGGCGAGTCCATCCGCACCGGTCGTGTCGTCGTTATCTAACAACCCTCCTCCGGCGGATCCTTTCATCAACGCATTCATCACACACCATGTCCCAAGCCATCATTGATCCCGAGGAAGTTCGTCGCTTTGCCGCGGAATTGAAACGCTTCAATGGTGATCTTCGGGAACGCACGGCCGGGCTTATGGCCCGGTTCACGGCACTCGCCGACACCTGGCAGGACCAGGAACAAGAAAAATTTGCGGGCGAATTCGTCCAGTTGATCAAAACCCTGAAGTCGTTCCTCGAATTGTCCGAGCGTCATGCCCCCTACCTTCTGAGCAAGGCCGAACGCATTCAGCAGTATCTCGATCAGCGCTGACTTTAGGAAAAATCGCCATGGCAGATCAGGCAAGGATTTCATCGATCGATGCGCTCGAAGCGTTTCGCGCCGATTTGATCCAATATGTCGAGAAGGCACGCATCGCGCTG